>SPDF01000356.1 GCA_004525055.1 Gemmatimonadales bacterium
TCGCACCTGAAGAACTGGGTGGCCAAGTTCACGGCGGACACACCCGGCTCAATTCTGCTCGGCTACCCGCTGCCGGCCGGCGAGCTCACCATCACCGGCAACTCGACGTGGGTGCGCTCCGACGTGACGTGGAACCTCACCGCGTCGACCCCGACGCCGCTGCACTTCAACCCGGCGTGCACCGTGGCGCCGCGGTTCGACGGCGGGATCCTCCTGCACGTCGTCACCCGGAGTGACGTGACCGTGACGGTCCAGGTCGAGTTCACGGCCTGCGGCACGTACACGGTGACCCGCCTCTGAAATCCATCTCGGGGCGGTGACCGGAATCGGGGCTCCCAGCAAGGGCCCCGATTTCACATCAGGGTGGTGAGTCGACGCCTTGCGGACCCCCCGAATTCAGCCAACTTACCCCCATGACAAAACCACTCTCCCACTTCATCGCAGGCGCCTCCCTCGGCTCCAGCGGCAGCGACGTCCTCCTCGACCTCAATCCTTCCGATACGCGCGACGTGGTGGCCGAAGTGCCGGTCGGCACCGCGGCCGATGCGGCATCGGCGGTGGCCGCTGCGCGCGCGGCGCTCCCCGCCTGGCGTGGCCTGACCGGCCCCGCGCGTGCGGAGCACCTCCACCGCTGGGCGGCCGCCATCGAGGCTCGCTCCGAGGAGATTGCCCAGGCCATGGCCCGCGAGGTTGGCAAGCCGATCGGCGAGGCGCGCGGCGAGGTGGGCCGGTGCATCGTGATCCTCCGATACTACGCGGGGGACGCCGTACGATCGGTCGGTGAGGTGGTGCCCGCGCAGGTCGCTGGCGCCCTGCAGTTCACGCTGCGCGAACCCCTGGGTGTGGTCGCGTTGATTACGCCATGGAATTTTCCGGTGGCCATTCCGCTCTGGAAGGCTGCCCCGGCGCTGGCGTTCGGCAACACCGTCGTTCTCAAGCCCTCGGAGCAGTCGCCGGTGATGGCGCTCCTCCTCGCGGAAACGGCTCACGCCGCCGGCCTCCCCGCTGGCGTGTTCAATGTGCTGCTGGGCACCGGCCAGGGCGTGGGCGAGCCGCTGCTCCGGTCGGCCGAGGTCCGCGGCATCAGCTTCACCGGCTCGGCTGCGGTCGGCGCCAGGGTCGCGGCCATCGCAGCCGAACGGAACGTCCGGTACCAGACCGAGATGGGCGGCAAGAATGTCGTCATTGTGATGCCGGACGCCGATCTCGACCTGGCAGCCAAGCTGACCGCAGCCGGTGCCATGCGATATGCCGGCCAGAAGTGCACCGCAACCAGTCGGGCGGTGGTGGCTCCCCAGATCGAGAGAGAGTTTCTGGAGAAGGTGCGGGAGCAGGTCGAGGGGTTCAGCCTGGGCCCGGTCACCGACCCGGCCTGCGCGATTGGCCCGGTCATCAGTGCCGATTCCCGGAAACGCATCTGGGCCGCGCTGGCGGCCACCAAGGCCGAGGTGGTCTGCGGCGGCGTGGAGTCGACGGGAGTCGTGTTCAAGCGCGGATTCTTCGTGACGCCGACCATCGTGCGTGGTGTCGATCCGGGCGCCCCACTCGCCCAGGAAGAGCTCTTCGGGCCGGTGTTGGCCGTCTCGAGCGCGGACGGCCTGGATGAGGCCATCGCCATCGCCAACAACTCCCGATATGGGCTGAGCGCGTCACTCTTCACGAGGGACATCGGCGCCGCGCTCAAGTACATCCACCGGATCGACGTCGGGCTGGTGCGCATCAACGGCGACACGACTGGCGTCGATCCCCACGCGCCGTTCGGCGGCATGAAGGGTTCCAGCTCCGGCAGCAGGGAACAGGGCTCGGCCGCTCGGGAGTTCTACACCGAAACGAAGACGGTGCAGGTCAACCCGGTATGAAGCCCCCGGCGTTCCCGGCGATGATCCAGGTCGTCGACTCTCACACCGAGGGAGAGCCGACCCGGGTGGTGGTAGACGGTTGGCGCCAGCCTGCGGGTTCCACGATGGCGGCGCGCCGCGACGACGTTGCCGCACACTGGGATCACCTGCGCATGGCCGTGATCTGCGAGCCACGTGGACATGACGCGATGGTGGGCGCGCTCCTCACGCCGCCGGTCTCGAAGGGATCCGTGGCCGGCGTCATCTTCTTCAACAACGTTGGGTACCTCGGCATGTGCGGCCACGGGACCATCGGCGTCGTCCGCACGCTGGAGCATCTGGGACGTGTCACCGCCGGCCACGTCCATCTCGACACGCCGGTCGGGTCCGTGGCCGCCGAGCTCGGCACCGATGGCGCAGTCACGATCCGCAACGTGCCGTCCTACTGTCATGCACGGGACGTCGCCGTGGAGGTTCCCGGGTTGGGACGGGTTGTCGGCGACGTGGCATACGGCGGCAACTGGTTCTTCATCACGCACTGGGACCAGACGCCCCTTGCCCTGGCAGAGGTGGACGACCTCACTCGCGTGACGCGGAGCA
>SPDF01000160.1 GCA_004525055.1 Gemmatimonadales bacterium
CCGCACCGGCCGCCGCGACAGACGACGACGAGGAAGGCATGGTCCTCGAGGCGTGGATCGACTCCGCGCGCTGCACCACCTGCGATGAATGCACCAACATCAACAAGAAGCTGTTTGCCTACAATGCCGACAAGCAGGCCTATATCAAGGACCCGACGGCCGGGACGTTCAAGCAGCTGGTGACCGCGGCGGAGCGCTGCCCGGTGGCCATCATCCATCCTGGCACGCCACTCAATTCGAAGGAAAAGGACCTCGAGAAGTGGATCGCACGCGCGGCGAAGTTCAACTGAGCGTCCGCTGATGCGCTCCCCAGGATTCCGGCACGGCGTCCATCCGCCCGAAGCAAAGGAGCTGACCCATCGGCTCCCGATCCGGCGGATGCCCTACCCTGACGAGATCGTCCTCCCGCTGCGCCAGCATGCCGGCAAGCCGGCCACGCTCTGCGTGAAGGTGGGCGATCACGTCGAGCGCGGCGACCCGGTCGGGCTGGCCGACGGTTGGGTATCGGTCCCCATACATTCGTCGGCGGCCGGCGTGGTCACGGACATCGGCATGTGGCCGCACCCCGATGGCTCCATGGCCACCGCCGTGCGGATAGCGGTGGATCGCTATGCGGCCCAGGTGCCCCGTCCCCGGATGGTGCCGCACTGGGAGGGCCTCTCCACAGAAGAGGTGGTGCGCGCCGTGCAGGAGGCCGGGGTGGTCGGACTCGGTGGCGCTGCCTTCCCCACACACGTGAAGCTTGCTCCGCCTGCCGAGTTCCCCGTGCACACCCTCATCATCAACGGCGCGGAGTGTGAGCCGTACCTCACCTCCGACCACCGCACCATGGCGGAGTATCCCGCCCGCGTCATGTTCGGCATCCGGGTCATGATGCACACGATGCAGGTGACCAGGTGCGTCGTTGGCGTGGAGCGGAACAAGCCCGATGCGATCGAGGCGCTGCGCGGCGCACTCCCCACCGACCTCGACATCACGATCCTCCCCCTCACGGTGAAGTACCCGCAGGGGGCGGAAAAGATGCTGATCCAGGCGGTGACCGGCGTCGAGGTCCCGTCTGGCAAGCTGCCGGTCACCGTCGGCGTCGTAGTGCAGAACGTCGGCTCGGTTGCCGCCATCGCGGAGGTGTTCGAAACCGGGTTGCCGTTGATCGAGCGGATCGTGACCGTGTCGGGGCATGGCCTGCTCAAGCCAGCCAATCTCATTGTGCCGGTCGGCACCAAGTTGAAGGACCTGCTTGCCTACTGCGGCGGACTGACCCCGGAGGCCGCCGAGGTGATCATTGGTGGGCCGATGATGGGACAGGCGCAGGCCAACCTCGAGGCCCCGGTCCTGAAGGGGACGACGGGCGTGGTGGTCCTCCAGCGCAACGACACGCGCCTCGAGAAGGTGTATCCCTGCATCCATTGCGGGCGCTGTCTCGACGCCTGCCCGGTCTTTCTGAACCCATCGCTGCTCGGGGACCTGGCCAGGGTGAATCGGTACGATGACATGACGGACGCGCACCTGTCGGACTGCATGCTCTGCGGATCGTGTTCCTATGTCTGCCCGTCGAACATCCCCCTCTCACAGCTCTTCCAGGCCAGTAAAGTGGCGCTGCGCCGCGCCGCGGCAGGGGCAGCATGAGCGCGCCGCGCCCGTCAGGCCTCGTCATCACGGCGTCACCGCATGTGCGGTCGCAGGACTCCACGCCGGTCATCATGTGGAACGTCGTCGGCACCCTCGTTCCGGTGATCGCGGCGGCGGCGTGGTTCTTCGGCATCAGCGCCCTGCTGGTGATCGGGAGCGCCGCCATCGGCGCCCTCATCACCGAGCGGGTGTTCGGCCGTGGCGACTCCCTCGCCGACGGGTCGGCGGTCATCACCGGCCTGTTGTTGGGGCTGACCCTGCCCGCCGGCATGCCACTCTGGATGGCTGCGCTCGGCGGCGCATTCGGGATCGGGTTCGGGAAGATCGTGTGGGGTGGTCTCGGACAGAATGTCTTCAACCCCGCCCTCGTGGGCCGGGCCTTCCTGCAGGCAGCGTTTCCGGTGGCCATCACCACATGGCCGACGGGTGGCGGGTCGTTCTGGACCCTGCGTGGCGATCTCTTTGCCCTCCCGTTCATGCATCCCGTCACCGACGCCATCACGGCGGCCACGCCGCTGGGGCTCCTCAAGTTCGAAGGCCAGGGGACGGATCTGACCCGCCTGGTGATCGGCAACACCGGCGGATCGCTCGGCGAGACGGCGGCCGTCATCATCCTGGCCTGCGGCGCGTACCTGGCATTCCGCGGTTATCTCAACTGGCGAATCCCAATCAGCATCTTCCTGACCGTTGCCGCGCTCAGCACGGTGATCCACCTGGTGGACGCCCAGCGCCCCGATGCGCTCTTTATGCTCTTCTCGGGCGGCCTGATGCTCGGCGCGGTGTACATGGCCACCGACATGGTGACCTCCCCCGTGACCAACCGCGGGCGCTGGGTGTTCGGCGCGGGGGTCGGTGTACTGGTGGTGGTGATTCGACTCTGGGGCGGCCTCCCCGAAGGGGTGATGTACGCGATTCTCTTCATGAACGCCCTCGTGCCGTTTATCAATCGCGCCACGCAGCCCCGGGTGTTCGGTAGCGCGCGGAAGGGGGCCGCATGACCGCCCCACACCGACACGGTGGCCCTGCCGCCGCGGCCCCACGGGCCAGCACCCCGGCGTGGCGCCTCGTGGCCACGCTGGCCATTGCCGGCGCCATCTCCGGATGGCTGGTCTCCTCCGTGTACCAGTGGACGCTGCCCGCCATCGAGCAGCATGCCGCCGAGCGGGAGAAGGCGGCCGTCTATGAAGTGCTCGGTGCACCGGCCCGGTGGGACACCCTCTACCTCGTCGATGATGCGTTGACCCGCATCGCCCCAGCGAAAACGGGGTTCGCGCGCGCGCCGCGCGCCTTCGTGGGCTTCGATGCGGATGGAGAGCGGCTGGGCGTGGCCATCACCGGCACCGAACCCGGTTTCCAGGACAATGTGACCATCATGGTCGGGTTCAACCCCGAGACCGGCGCGTTGATCGGCTTCCGCGTCCTCGAACAGAAGGAAACGCCGGGACTCGGCGACAAGATCGAGAACGACACGATATTCACCGGCCAGTTTGCCGGACAGGTCCCCCCGCTGCGAGGCGTGAAGAGCCCCGCGGGCGGCAAGACCGACGAAGTCCAGACCATCACCGGGGCCACCATTTCGTCTCGTGCCGTGGTGCGGATCATCAACAACGCCATCGCCAGCTGGAGCCCGCTCCTCGCCGCCTGGGACCAGGGAGGTGCCAAGTGACCGCCGGCGCGTCGCCCCCGCCCGCCAATCAGCCGGAATTCGTCCCGGGCGCCCCGCCACCGGCGGCACTGACCACGGACATCTGGCGAGGCATCGCTCGCGACAACCCCGTGCTGGTGCAGCTGCTCGGACTCTGCCCCGCGATGGCGGTGACCAACACCCTCGCCAACGGCCTGGCCATGGGCACCGCCACGATGCTGGTGCTCCTCGGCTCCGAGCTCTTCGTGTCGCTCCTCCGGAAGGTCATTCCGCACGAGGTGCGTATCACCTCGTACGTCCTGATCATCGCCACCTTTGTGACGGTGGTGGACTTGCTGCTGGCCGCCACCTTCCCCGATATCAGCAAGGCCCTGGGTCCGTTCATGCCGCTGATCGTCGTGAACTGCATGGTGCTCGGCCGCGCCGAGGCGTTCGCCGCCAAGGTCCGCCCAGTGCGCGCCATGGCCGACGCGGTGGGCATGGGGCTCGGCTTCACGCTGGCACTCGTCCTCATCAGCGGGCTCCGTGAGTTGCTCGGCATGGGCTCCCTGCTGGGCGCCAACCTCCTCGGGCCGAACTTCGAGCCCTGGGTGTTCATGGTCATGCCTCCGGGCGGTTTCCTGACCCTCGGCATCATCCTGCTCTGCATGGCATGGTTCACCGACATTCGCCGCCGGCGCGCCCAGGAGGCCGCATGAGCAATCTGGCGTGGATCTTCGTCTCGACGCTGCTGGTCAGCAACTTCACCCTGGCCATGTTCCTCGGGCTCTGCCCCTTCTTCGGCGTCACCGCGAAGATCGGGACGGCCTGGCGGCTGGGGGTGGCGAACACCTTCGTGATGCTGCTGACCGCGCTGAGCGCATGGACCCTCAACACCTACGTGCTGACCCAGGTCCCGTTCCTCCGCACCATCGCATTCATCGTCGTGATTGCCTCTGGCGTGCAAATCGTGGAAATGGCGATCAAGAAGTTCTCGCCCGTACTGTTCCGGCAGCTGGGCATCTTCCTCCCGCTGATCACGACCAATTGCGCCATCCTCGGCCTCGCACTCTTCCAGACCGCGCGCCAGTACACCCTCGCCGAGTCCATCGTCTTCGCCCTTGGCGGCGGCATGGGGCTCACGTTGGCCCTGTCGTTAATGGCCTCAATCCGTGAACGCATGGACGTGGCGGACGTGCCGGTCGTGGCACGGGGAATGGGGCTGGTCCTGGTGGTCGCCTCGGTTCTCTCGATGGCGTTCATGGGCTTTGCCGGGATGGGGAGTGCTCCATGACCACGACCATTATTGCCGTCGCGCTCTGTGCCGGCATGTTCGTCCTGTTTGGCCTGCTGCCCCACCGCGAATGCAACGGCCACTGCACCGGTTGCGGCCGCTCCTGCGAGCGGTATGACCATGAAGGAGACACAGATGTCGGATGACCTCTCCCGGCGACGCCCCACCAGGCGCGAGTTCCTGGTCATCGGCAGTGGCGTGTTCGTCGCCCTGTCACTCCCGCTTGCCCGCCGACGGCGGTTGCCACTGATCCGGCGCTCATTCCCGGTCATGGGGACGATCGCGGAGATCCAGGTGGCGCACCGTGACGCGCGCCTGGCCGAGGTGGCGATCGACGCCGACATGGCTGAGTTGCAGCTGGTGGAACGGACGATGAGTCGATTCCGACCCGACTCCGACATCGGGCGGGTCAACCTCGGGGCGGGCCGGGACGGCGTGGGAGTCTCCGCGGAGACCGCCTTCGTGATCCAGTCGGCCCTGGC
>SPDF01000194.1 GCA_004525055.1 Gemmatimonadales bacterium
AGAACGACCATGGCCCAGGTGTCGAGCTCGCAGTAGGCGAGGAGGTTGGCCCGGAGCCGGGTCTCTTCCTTCATGGCGAGGGGGGCGGGGCCATAGAGCAATCGGGCAATTTCAAGTTGCGCAGTGCTCCCGTCGGCGATCGCGAGCTTCTCGTAGGTCACATCCGGACAGAGTGTAGGAAGCACGACCTTCAGAGAGAACGATCCGTTGAAGTCAGGGTGATACACATGGTGGGCTACCGTGGGTTCCAGGTCGACCACCCGCTCATGAATGCGCATGAGCTCGTCACCGAGTTCCGGGGCGGCTTCGGCCAGCCCCCGGAGGCAGCCCTTCTCAAAACTCGAGTGGTAGGTCACTACCGAGCCTTTCCCCTCGCAGTGCGCAACGAGAGATTCGGCGAGCGCTCGGCGGGGGTCGCCGCCGTCCCCGGCAAGGAACGCGGCATGCTGATGGCCACTTCCCTCCTCGCGATGCACGGAATACTGAACCGGGATCTTGGTCCACGGCGTCGTACCCGGGAAACGGGGAATGGCAAAGGACACGGTTTCAAAGTCGAGGTAGACCAGCGGCCTCTTCCACTCAGCTAGCGCGCCACGAAGCGTTGGCTCAACGACGATCGCGTCAGTGTGTGCAGTCACCTGCTGCCGCAGTTGAATGGAGCTGAGCTTCTTCGCGGGAGGCACTTCGACGAAGCTGGTGGCCCCGGCTTGTTCCAGGTCGAGCTTGTCGCCCCACTTCATTCGATAGAATCGGTTGACTGAGAACCGTTCTTGGGGCCAACAGCGATTGTAGAACGGGCACCCGCCGCACGTGGCGTTCCTGCTGTCATCGGGGAGCGGTCCATCGAGGGCCGCAAGTAACTGCTCTACTTTGTCAGGAACTTCTGATTGGAACCGATCGGTCTCAGCCGTGACGTCTTGTCGAATGAAAAGCGACTCCAATCCCGGGTGGCGGCACGCTCGATTCAGGTGCATCAGCTCGGCACGTACTACTTCGACCCCAGCCAAGGCGGCCACATGCCGCTGGAACGCCACGTCCCAGAGATGCTCTGGCTTGATCTCATTGCTGCCTTTCACCTCGATCAGTATGTGGGTGTTGTTGGCTGCCGGTTCGAGCAGGTCCACACGGGCATGGAGTTGCTGCGCCTGAAGTGTCACCTCGGGGCGCGCGGTGGGAATCCGCGGCCCCGCCGCCAGCGTGACCTCCTGCCCCTGACGGAACATCCACTGCGCCTGTGCGTCGGGTCTGAGTTCCTGTGCGTCCGGCTCGTGCACCTCCCACCAGAGTCGCTTGGGGCAGGCGAGGCCGGATTGAAACATGGTCTTCGTCAGCGTGACTGTTCGCACCTCGACCAGCCTTTCGCGAACTACTAGGAACCTAGGCCGTCACTCCTTCGTGCCGATACGCCGCCAGCACGTCCTCACTGAAACACACGAAGATGACTTCTTCCAATCCCGACGCCGGTGCTACCTCCCGCGTGACCCGCACGGCGATGGCAGTGGCCGGGTGGAGGGGATAGCCGAAGATTCCCGCGCTGATGGCGGGAAATGCGACGCTGCGGACTCGGCTCTCCTGGGCCAGCCGGAAGGCGGATCGATAGGCACTGGCCAGCTGCTCCGGTTCACCCTGGTCGCCGCCGAGCCACCGCGGGCCGACCGCGTGGATGACAAGCCGAGCGGGGAGATTGAACCCGGGGGTGACACGGGCCTCGCCGACGGGGCAGGGGCCGAGCGCCGCACACGCCTCGGCGAGTTCGGGCCCGGCCGCACGGTGGATGGCGCCACAGACGCCGCCCCCCGGTGCCAGTTGGTCGTTGGCGCCGTTGACGATAGCATCCACATCGAGGGTGGTGATGTCGGCGAGAACTGCTCGAATGACGACCATATCTCAGGGGAGCTTAGACTGGGCCTGAATCCGATACAAGGCATCCCACACATCATGGTAGATGTGGGCGCGCGCACTACCCTGCCGTTTCGCCACCGCTGACTTGAAGTTGTCGTAGTCGATCGCGTCGACCTGCGCCTGCACTGCGCGGGAGACCGCCGCGCATGGCGCCTGGGCGCGGAAACGGTAGTCGGCGTCGGTGTCTTCCTTCACCTCTCCCAATTCAGGCAGGCCTGCCGATCGCAGGGCCCCGAGGTCCGCCTTGGCCCGTGCCCGGACGGTGAGGGTCCCGCCCTCCTCGTCCCACGGCTTCTGGACGATGCTGTAGAAACCGGTGGTGGTGATGAGCCACATGGGGGCCTCCTGGGGTGGGATATGACAGGGGGCTCACGCGAAGGCGCGATGCTGTGAAAAATGACAACAATCTACAGAAAATCAGCGTTTTATTCGAGAATATCAGTCGAAATAGTCATTTCTCTGCCACTATTTCGACAATTCCGAGCTTCCGGCCGTCTTCCGAGTTTCCCTTGTCTCTGGACCAGCGCGCCAGACCATTTACACAGAAGCGCGGAAAAGCGCAGAAAATCCGGCAAAACTAGAGAAAATCAATGAAAATCTGTACAATTGATCAAAAAATGACAAAAAATCACCTAAAATCCCACATCCAGCCCGATGACTACCGTCGGCGAGGCGTCATCGGGGTTGAACACGAACGTTGAGAGGCTCAGCGCCTTGTAGGAGAAGCCGAGGAATGGACCGCGCTGGATGTCGCGGTCGGTGTCGTACACGCGGGTGCGCTGGGTGACGAGACCGAAGTAGATCCAGTCGGCGGGTGAGTACGTGAGTTGAGACCAGTTATAGAAGTAGCTGTCTGATGCATCGTCGGTATCGATGACATATTCGCCTTGGCCATACAGCTCGATGCGTTTCCAGCTCAGGGACCCCTCGTAGCCGAGGCCGACGCCGGTCATGCTGCCGAAGACGCCGCGGATGATCGGCGTGAATTCCAGCATCAACGTCTTCCCTGTGTTCAGATTGTCGCCGATCCACGCCGAGGCGGCGCGACTCGCGAGAACGCCGATCAGGAGCGTCAGGGCCGCAAATCTCAGCTGGATCATATCCGGATCAACGTGATTCCCTCGTTCCCCTTCCCATAGTCTGCATCATTCCGGAGCACTGGGAAGGCGTCCACCCAGCCGCGCGCCGTGGCGCTGAACGGGCCCCAGTCCTCGCCAAAGACCATCGCCTTGAGTGTGCCCGCCTCGACCAGCTTGGCCGCGCCGCTCCGTACCCGCCGGCGGATCTTCCCGCCCACCCCGCTCGAGCCGTAGCCATGCACCACCTTGAGGATGCGCACCCCACGCAACCGCGCACCATCGATGGCGCCCTGGAGATGGGTCCACGCCGCCTCGGCGGTGGGCATGGTGTCTTTGATGTTGAGAATTTCGAGAGGTTTGGCCACGAAACCTTCAGTCCTGCTTCTTCCCGTCCCGATACACTTCCATCCCTCGATCGGTGCCGTGCACCATCAGCAGTGCAGTAGGGGCGCCATAGCATCGCATCAGATCCTGCATCATCGCCTCCTCGCCACCCCAGGGATAGCCGAAGACGACATCGAACTCGTCGAGCGACTTCCCAAGCTCGAGATATCCCGAGCGACCCTGCCCGATGGTGCCGAGCCGGCCGTCGCCGTCCTTCGGTTTCCAGGCGTACCCTTCAGGCAGGAAGCTGCCGGCGACGAACTGGGCCTTGGAATCGAATCTGGCCGCGAGCTTGCGCGCGGTCTCAACCAGGGACGCGTCGAGTTCGATGCCGTACGCTTCATATCCCAGCAGGTCGGCCATGATCGTGATGACACCAGTCGCCGAGCCCCACTCCAGAAACTTGAGTCCCGGTGCCCGCGTCGCGATGAGCGCCTCGAGGACCGATTCGTAATTGGCCGCGACAAAGGGATGAAAGCGCTGGTCGCGCACGTCGTGATCGAACTTGTCGAAGAGCGCCCAGCCCGCTTCGCGGAGTGCGGCGAGGCGGGACTCGAGTTCGGGCGCGACCGCGGCGACCGTCACGCGCTCTTTGCTTCCAGCACGATTGGCAGCGTCCGGATCCGCTGTCCGGTCAGCGCATAAATCGCGTTGACCACCGCCGGCGCGATCGGCGGCGTGCCCGGCTCGCCCACGCCGCTGGGTGGCTCGGTGCTCGGCACAATGTGCACGTCCACGTCCGGCATTTCGTTGATGCGGAGCATCGGGTAGGTATCGAAGTTGCCCTGCACAACGGCGCCGTTCTCGATCGTGATCTTGCCGTAGAGCGCGGCGGTCAGGCCGAAGACGATGGCGCTCTGCATCTGCGCCGCGAC
>SPDF01000110.1 GCA_004525055.1 Gemmatimonadales bacterium
CCATGAGTCACCTCGTTCTCGGCTTCTTCGTCCTGGTCATCGGCTCGCTCGTCCTGTTGGGCGCGGCGGGCATCCGGACCAAGGGTCCGTCCCAGGGGGGAACCATCGGTCGCGCGGTCGGCATGGGACTGCTCGGCCTCGGCGGCTTCATCCTGATGACATCGGCGGTGATCGTCATCCAGCCCGGGACGGTCGGGGTGCGGCATGCGTTCGGCACCGTCGATCCGGTCGCGCTGCTCCCGGGCATCCGGATCGTCAGCCCATGGTCGGAAGTCGAGCGGTACTCCACGCGCGAGGAACAGTTCCCGGTCGTCGGCGACGAGGCGGAGCGGATGGATGCCCTCTCCAGCGAGCAGATGTCCATGAAGGTGGACGCCGCGCTGCGCTACCAGATCAATCCGGCCCTGGCGCCCCGCCTCTTCCAGGAGATCGGCGGCCAGGCGCAGATCGACAATATCGTCCGGAACGCGATCCGCAACGGCGTGCGTGATGGCATGGTCGAGTTCTCGATCAACCAGGTCTCCCAGCGGAACCTGATTGCCCAGACCATGGAGCACGAGGTGGACTCGGCGTTGGTGACGACACCCCGCGACGGCGGCGAGCGGTTCCGGATCGCCACCGTGACGGCGTTCTACCTGCGGAACCTGGAGCCGCCCCCGCAGGTGGTCCAGGCGATCAACAACAAGATCGCGCAGGAACAGCAGATCGAGACCGAGAAGCACCGGGTCGAGGTGGCGCGACTGCAGAGCGACCAGCAGCGGCTCCTGAACCTGACGCTGACCCCGGAGCAGCTGACCAAGCAGTACCTGGAAGTGCTGCACGACATGAAGGGGTCGAGCAACATGGTGATCATGGTGCCGACCGAGGGTGGGATTCCGATCCTTGATGTCGGGGCGCTGCGGAAGAACTTAAACCAGTAACGGAGCATCACCGCTGCTGTCATTGCCAGGAGGCCCCAGGAGGGGCCGACGAAGCAATCTCAGGCGAGGTAAAGACCAAGATTGCGTCGGCCACTCCGTGGCCTCGCAATGACAAAGAGCTTGTACGGACAGGGTGGGATTCGATGCGAAGCCCACCCCTGCGGGCGAGGGTCAGCTGGGAACGGACAGGGTGGGATTCGAACCCACGAGACCCTTGCGGGCCCACCGGTTTTCGAGACCGGCTCCTTCAACCACTCGGACACCTGTCCTCATCGGCGAGCGCGCTTCTGTCGCCGGCCGCAAAATAACGGACGATGCCGCCGCCGCCAAGCGACTGGCCGAATCGACCTGGATGGAGAACGTGCCTTGGCGGCTGATCCGCAGCTCCTCGAACTCGAACGCGCCGTCGCGCGCCGTCGAACCTTTGCCATCATCAGCCATCCTGATGCCGGCAAGACCACGCTCACCGAAAAGCTGCTGCTCTACGGCGGCGCTATTCACCTGGCCGGGACGGTCAAGGCTCGACGCGCCGACCGGCACGTCACCTCCGACTGGATGGAACTGGAGCGTCAGCGCGGCATCTCGGTGACCTCGAGCGTCCTGCAGTTCGAGTATGCTGACTGCCAGGTCAACCTGCTCGACACCCCCGGCCACCAGGACTTCTCCGAAGACACTTATCGCACCCTGGTGGCCGCCGACAGCGCCGTGATGCTGCTCGACAACCGGAAAGGCGTCGAGGAGCGCACCCGCCAGCTCTTCGACGTCTGCAAGCGCCGCCGGATGCCGATCGTCACCTTCGTGAACAAGTGCGACCGGGCGGGGGTCGACCCGATGACGCTTCTCGGCGATGTCGAACGCGACCTCGGCATCGCCTGCTGGCCGGCCACGTGGCCGGTGTACCATGGTGACCGGTTCGTCGGAGTGGTGGATCGGACCGCCAACGAGGTGCTGCTCTTCGACCGGCGGGGCGACCACGGCGCCTCCCGCTCTGAGACGCAACGCTTCACCCTCTCGGACCCGGCGCTCGCCACCGCCTTGGGGGCCGAGGGGGTGGCCCAGCTCACCGACGAGATCCACCTGCTCGACGGCGCTGGACATCCGTTCGACCGCGACGCCTTCCTGGCCGGCACCCTTTCCCCCGTCTACTTCGGAAGCGCGCTGAGCAATTTCGGCGTCGAGCCCTTCCTCAGAGAATTCCTGACGCTCGCCCCGCCGCCGGTGGCCCGCGAATCGTCGATCGGACCGATCTCCCCGCTCTTGCCGGACTTCACCGGGTTCGTCTTCAAGATTCAGGCGAACATGGATCCCCGGCACCGGGACCGTGTTGCGTTCGTCCGCATTTGTTCGGGACACTTCGAGGCCGGGCTCGAAGCGCGACAGGTCCGAACGGGCAAGACGATGCGCCTCTCGGCGCCGCAGCAATTCCTGGCGCGGGAGCGGGTCAGCATCGAGGAGGCGTGGCCCGGCGACGTCATCGGCATCATGGACCGCGGTGGGCTCCGCATCGGCGACACCCTCACCGCGGGCGCCGACCTCGAGTTCCACGACATCCCGCGGTTTCCCCCCGAGCACTTCGCCCGCGCGTACCCGGCGGATCCCCTGCGACGCAAGCAGCTGGATAGTGGGCTCCGTGAGCTCTCCGAGGAGGGGGCCGCCCAGGTCTTCTATGCCGAGAGCGAAACCGGGCCCGCCCCCATTGTCGGGGCCATCGGGCAGCTGCAATTCGACGTGATGCTCTTTCGACTGGAAAATGAGTACGGCGCTCCCTGCCGGTTCGAGCCGGTCGGCTACCGGTACCCCCGCTGGGTCACCGGCACCCCGGAAGCGATCGAACGGGCGGCCACCGCCCGCGGCCGGCTCCGGCTGTACGACACCAAGGGGCACCCACTGCTGCTCTTCGAGAATGAATGGGCGCTGAAGTGGGCAGAGGAGAATGAGAAACAACTCACCTTCCACGATGTGGCGCCGTGAGCCGCCCTGCCCACCTGCACAACGGGCCACCGACGCTGTCGGTGGCCCGTTTACTTTCTCCGGCCCGTGGAGGGCGAGAGGATCACGCCGGCTGGCGGTCCGCGCGTGTCCGGCGCGCCACCGTGCGGAAGACATAGTCCCAGAGCGGTGAACTCACGCCGTAGCCGAGATCGTCATCGCGATAGTGGTGACGGAGGTGATACTCCCGGAGATACTGGCCGATGGGGCTCTTCATCTTCCAGTGATGCGTCGCATAGTGCGTGGTGTCATAGATGACATAGCCGAGCAGAAAGCCGGCGAAGATGGCCGGATACTGCACGCCGAAAAGACCGCGGAAGGCGAATCCGAAGAGGGCCGCGAGCGGGAGGCTCACCGGTGGCGGCATCACGAGTCGGGTGTGGTCCTGAGGATAGTCGTGGTGAATGCCGTGCATCAGGAAGTGGAGCTTCTGGCCGATGCCGCTCGTCGGCTGATAGTGGAACACCCAGCGATGCAGCGAATACTCGGTCAGGGTCCAGAACAACAAGCCGGCGAGGATCAGGCCGGCAACCATGAACCACGACCCCGACTGCAGACCCTTCCAAGCAAACCACCCCGCGATCGGCAGGAACACCACGACCGGAGTCGCGGGGTGGATGTGCGTGAGCCTCTCCAGCATTGGACTCTCGAACAGGGGAATCGTCTCGTCCCGATTCGATACAAATTTGGCGGACATGGATCAGCACTCCTCTAGCGGAATCGGGTCGGCGCACCCAGCTCACCTTCGCAAAACTCCCATGCGCCGACACCCGAAAATAGACTCCCCAAAGAGCACCGTCAACGCCGTTCGGCAACCTCAACTCGCCTCGTCAACACGCTCACGAGCGGCAGGTGATCCGAGCCATACGAGTCCGGCACAATGCGATACGGCGAGATGCTCCACTGCGGCAGGTCGCCGATGAAGAGATAGTCGGTGCAGAAGCGGCCCCGGGTGCGGCAGGGAGTGGGTGCCTCCCACGCAGGCCAACGAGTCCGGAACAGCCGAACGTGGGAATCCCCGGCGGACATTGCGTTGAGGTCGGCGCCGACGATCGTGGGGGTTTCATCATTGGGGGCCGCCGTCAGAAAGCCCTCGGCCTGCCGGTTTCGGCGGGATGGATCAAGCAGCGTCGGCAGGATCGCCGGCCAGACGTCGAGGTGAAGGCTGGCGAATTGGATCGCCGAGGCGGCGCTGTGGTCGCCTGGGATCATCACAGTGGCCAGGATGGCCGCCCGCCGCTGCCGCTCGTGCGGAAGCGTTATGACCCGGAACCCCTGGAGCGGCATGGTCGAGAGGATGGCGTTGCCGCGGTCCTCCCGCGGCTCCCCAGGCTCCTCCATGCCGTTGCGCATCGAGGGTGCGTAGAAGAACCCCAGGCCAAGCGCCCGGGCCAGCGTGAGGATGTCCTCCCGAGGAGCGCCGTCGGGATTGTCCTCGCGGATGCCGGGCGGGATGGTGGCGGAGGCGGGCGGATCGCCGGGGATGTCGTCCCCTTCCCGGTACGCCTCCTGGAGCAGGATGACAAACTGATCGACCGGCGCCCCCTCCGTCAACAGCCCCGCCTGCAGGTCCGCCACCAGCTGCCGAAAGTCGCCTGCGCCAGCGTCCTGGTTCCAGGAGATGACGGCAAACCGCTCGACGGACTCCGGCTCATCACGAACCGACTGTGCGGCGACGAGTGCCGGCCCGACGGTCTGGCACCAGCGCCCGAGATCGGAGCGGTCACCATCGTCGGCGGGGGTAATCCAGGTCACGCCCCCTGTCGGCGCCGGAGCGGGCCCGAAGAAGAGGGCGCGCTCACAACCGCCGGCGAGCGGCACGGACGTCATCACCGCCGTCGAGGCGCAGCCCAGCAGGGCCACGGTAGACCAGCCGAGGGCAACAGCGATTCCCCGCCGGCTAGCGCTTGGCACGAAAGAACTCCTTCAACAATTCACCACACTCCTCCTCCAGCACCCCGCCGATCACCTCGGGACGATGGTTGAGCCGAGGGTGGCGGAGAATGTCATGGACGGAACCGGCCATCCCCGCTCGGTTGTCCCACGCACCGAATACTACCGTACCAACCTTGGCGAGGACAATGGCTCCTGCACATTGCGCGCACGGTTCCAGGGTCACGAAGAGCGTCGCGTCAACGAGGCGATCCTCCCCCACCGCCGCCACCGCCTGCTGGATCGCCAGGAATTCGGCGTGCGCCGTGGGATCCTTGCGATGCATCATCTCGTTGTGCGCCTGCCCGATGACCTTCCCCTCACGCACGACCAGTGCCCCGACCGGGACTTCGTCCCGGACGGCGGCCGCACGCGCAAGGCGTAGCGCCGCCTCCATCCAGGCGACGTCCGCGGGCGAGGTGCCCCCCCTACGCACCAGCAGGCTCCAGTCCTTGCACGGTGCTGGTGAACACCAACTCCTCGCCGTCACGGTCGACTTTGATGGTGGCCCCCTCGGGGAAGTGGCCCTCGAGCACCTCCAGCGCGATCGGATTCTGCAAGCGCTGCTGGATGACCCGCTTGAGCGGGCGCGCCCCATACACAGGATCATACCCGAGCTCTGACAGCAGCTGGCGAGCCTCGGGGGTGACCTCCAGGCCGAGTTTGCGGTCCGCCAACAATTGCTCAAGACGACCGAGTTGCAGGTCGACGATGTGGCGAATGTCCTCCCGCGAGAGCGGGCGGAAGACGATGATGTCGTCGACCCGATTCAGGAACTCGGGGCGGAAATGGTGCCGCAGTTCGTTCCGCACCGAGCGGTCTACGACCGCCCACGCCTCGGCATCTTCCGTGGGCCCGGCATCCACAATGTGGCTCCCGCCGATGTTGCTGGTCATGATGATGACGGTGTTCCGGAAGTCCACGACCCGACCCTGGCTGTCCGTCAACCGGCCGTCGTCGAGGATCTGCAGCAGCACATTGAACACATCGGCGTGCGCCTTTTCGATCTCGTCGAAGAGGACCACACTGTAGGGCCGGCGGCGAACCGCTTCGGTCAGCTGGCCTCCCTCCTCGTAGCCGACGTAACCGGGGGGGGCACCGATCATCCGCGCGACGGCATGCTTCTCCATGTACTCCGACATGTCGAGGCGAACGATGGCGCGCTC
>SPDF01000105.1 GCA_004525055.1 Gemmatimonadales bacterium
CGAGCAGGTCCTGGTCCACGGTCAGCGAGCCCTCGTAATGGAGGTCCGCCGAGGTGATCGTGGCGCGGTGAATCTTGGACTTCATGAGATGGCGCTGCATCACGGGATCCCTTCCCCGAAAACGATGTTGTCGATAAGCCTCGTCGATCCGACCCGGGCGGCGACCAGCATGAGACATCCCGCCCCCACCGTCTCGACGGGGGCCAGCGCCTCGGGTTCGACGGCGGAAATATACTCCGGGCTCACACCCGGATACACCTCAAGCACCCGCCGTGCCACGGCGACGAGCCGGTCGCCCGCCGTCTCCCCGCCCCGCCAGGCCTCGTGCGCCGCCCGCAGCGCGGCGCTCAGCCCAACGGCCTGCAGGCGGTCCTCCGCCGACAGATAGCTGTTCCTGCTGCTCAGGGCCAGCCCGCTGGGCTCCCGGGTGGTCGGTGCCACGACCAGGGCGACCGGCCAGTCGAGATCGCGCACCATGCGACGGATCAGCGCCGCCTGCTGAGCGTCCTTCTGCCCGAAGACCGCCACGTCAGGAGTCACCAGGTGAAAGAGCTTGGCCACCACGGTCAGCACGCCGGTGAAGTGGCCGGGTCGCACCTCCCCCTCCCATCGGTCGGCGCCGGGGCCCGGCACCACCCGGGTGTCGCTGCCGGGCTGATACATGACGGAGACGTCTGGCAGGAAGATCGCATCCACGCCGCGGCTGGCTGCCAGCGTCCGGTCGCGGGGGAGATCACGGGGATAGCGGGAAAAGTCTTCCGAGGGTCCGAACTGCAGCGGGTTGACGAAGATGCTCATCACGACGACGTCCGACACGGCGCGCGCCGCGTCGACGAGTGCCAGGTGCCCCTCGTGGAGAGACCCCATCGTGGGCACGAACCCGATTCGAGAGCCCCCCGCTCGTTGAGCCGTGACCCACGCGCGGATCCCGGCCACCGTCGTGAACTCTCCGGGTGGGGGCTGTTGGTTCACTCGAAACTGTGTTCCTGCCCGGGGTACGTGCCGGCGCGCACGTCCTCGCTGTACGAGGACACCGCCGCGCGAATGATGCCGTCGAGGTCGGCGTACCGCTTGAGGAACTTCACGGTGAAGCCCGGGTTCATCCCCAGCATATCCGGCAAGACGAGGACCTGCCCGTCGCACTCGGCGCCGGCGCCGATGCCAATGGTCGGGATCGACAGTTCCTTGGTGACCCGGGCCGCCAGCGCCGCCGGGACGAGCTCAAGCACGATGCCGAATGCCCCGGCCTCCTCGACGGCACGGGCGTCGGCCAGGAGCCGATCCGCGGCCGCCTCTTCCCGACCCTGGACCCGGTACCCGCCGAGGGCGTGCACCGACTGAGGAGTGAGCCCGACATGCCCCATCACCGGAATGCCGCGATCCACGAGCGCGCGGATGGTCGGCCCCATCGTGGTGCCGCCCTCGAGCTTCACGGCGGCTGCATCGGTCTCCTGGAGGACCCGACCCGCGTTCCGGATGGCGTCCTCGGGGGTGACCTGATAACTGAGGAAGGGGAGGTCCACCACCACCAGGGCCCGGCGGACGGCGCCCTGCACCGCCTTCGCGTGGTAGATCATCTGGTCGAGCGTGGCGCTGAGCGTCGTGCTGCGCCCGGCAACGACCTGGTTGACCGAATCGCCGACCAGAATGAGATCCACTCCGGAGGAATCGAGCATGCGCGCCATCAGCGCGTCGTAGGCGGTGAGCGAGACGATCTTGGTGCCCGCGCGTTTCATCGCGAGAAAGTCGCGCGTTGTCAGGGGCCGGGTGGGGTCACTCATGGGGTCTGCACCTCCGCCAGGCCGCGCTGCCAAAAATCGCGGTTGGGGAGCTCCGGATGCGGGATCGTGAGTCCGGGCTCGTCCACGTGCCGTCGCCCGAATTGAATGATGTCGATGTCGAGGGAACGGGAGGCCCAACGCGCCCCTCGCGTCCGTCCTTCCGCGCGTTCAATCGCCTGACAGGCCTCCAGCAGGGAGCGCGGCTCCAGCTCCGTTTCCACCTGCGCCACCTGGTTGAGGTACGCCGGCTGGTCGAGTCCGCCGAGCGGCGCGGTTTCCTCCATGGTGGACACCTGTAGCACACGGGTTCCGGGCAGCCCCGCCAGCGCGGCGCGCGCGGCGGCCAGGTGCTGCGCCCGGTCGCCAAGGTTGCTCCCCAGCGCCACCACCACGACTTCCACCACGCTATTCCCCGACGGTGAAGTGACGCGCGATCGACTGCAAGTGGGTCGAGACCTGTTCCAACTGCCGAATCGCGCCGTCGAGTTCCTGCTGCGCGTCGGCGGCCCGTCCCGCCTGGCTGGCCAGCACGTTGGTCTCCTCGCGAATCTTGGCGGAGACCGTCGCGAGGTGTCCGATCTGTTCCTGCAACTTGGCGAACGCCCCCTCCTGCTGGCCGGCCGTCTCGCCAATGCGCTGCGCGGACGTCCCCGCCTCGCGCGTCGTGTTCACGATCTCCTCGAGCGCCTCCACCGCCGCCTCACCAAGCTGTTCCACGCCCTCCACGGCCCGTTCGCCGTGCGACATTTGGGCGGTGATCTCGGTGACCTGCTCCGCGATTGCCGCGAGGAGCCCGCCGGCCTCGCGCGCCGCCCTGGCGCTCTGGTCGGCCAACTCCCGGACCTCGGCCGCGACCACCGCGAACCCCTTCCCTTCCTGCCCTGCGCGTGCCGCCTCGATGGCGGCGTTGAGCGAGATCAGGTTCGTGAGATCAGCGATCTCCCGAATGGAGCCGATGAACCCGGTGATGCGCTTAGTGACGTTGCCCAGTTCCCCGACCTGCCGTGAGCTCTCCCCCACGAAATGTTTGAGATCCACCAAACGCCTGATCGCGTCACGGATCGTCTCGCGGTTCCGCGACGCAGTGTCGGATGCGCGGGCGCTGGCCTCCGCCGCCCGCTTCCCCTGCACCGCAATCTCGGCGGAGCCGCTCGCGAGGGCCGTCGTCGCCTTGAGCCCCGCGGTCACAAAGGCGTCCTGTTCGGCCAGGCCGAACCGGAGCGACTTGGAGGCGGCGGTCAGGGCGTCCGCCGAGTCGTGCAGCGAGGTGGTCGCCCGGGCGAGCGCGCCGACCTGTGCCCCGATGCTGTCGACGGTGGTGACGAGCGGCCGCCGGAGCTCGGCGATGTGAATGGCGGTGGCCACCTGGTTGGCCAGCGTGGCCATCGCCGCGAGATCGCGGGCGCGGTACTGGTGCCGCTTGTGGTGTTCGAGCTCGAGCGTGCCAATCACGTCGGTCCCGAAGCGGAGCGGCAGGATAACCAGGCTCTGGGTCTCCACCCCCGCCATCGGCATCCGTTCGTCCTTGGACGTGTCGTGCACAATGACTGCTTCAGCCGTCGTGATCGCTTCCCGCCGCAGCGGATCAAGCTCAGCGGGGACTTCCCCCCGCCCGCTGCGGCCGACCTCGCCGCGGTACGCCAGCCTCACCAGGTCGGCGTCGTCGCGCCGATAGATGCGAAAATCACCCCAGTCGAGCAGGCGGTGCGCCAGCCGCTCGATCTGCTGGAAGGAGTCCATCAGCGTCACGTTGGTAGTGATGGACGTCTCCATCAGGTGGACCTTGTTCAGGTCCTCCGCCGCGATGGCCTCCTCGAGAATCTTCTTGGTCAACAGCCCGAACACGCCGACCACCGCGAGCACCGCGACCCACCCCGGCGGGCTGAGCGCCTCGATGGCACCGATGACGATGGCGGCCGCCACGAGGGTCAAGAGGTAGGCCACCACCTCGTAGCGCAGGATGAGGAGCCGCTCCTCGCTCTCCAGCTTGTCGCGGAGGAGGAGCGTGAAATAGAACAGCGCACGCGAGAGGAAGAAATACGTGCCGGCCAGGGTGAAGGCGGCGGGCAAGAAGTCCAACCCGACTCCCGGCGACCCGCTCAGCTTCCAGACCGCCGAGAAGATGCCGAACGCCGCGATGAACGCGATGTTCTCGCGTCCTGCGTTGACCAGACCGGCGCGCAATGGTTTCCGCAACCAGAGCGTGTCCACCAGGTAAACGCCGGCGACCATCCCAGCGACGACCTGCGAGGGCACCGCGACCAGGATACCGACCAGGACAGGTACGCCGTGCTGGGTGAGGTAGGAGTACTTGCTGAGCCGCACAGGAGAGGCGCGCAGCGCCGCCACCGCCACCAGAATCAGGAGCGTCGGGATCGGTTGCTCGATCCAGCGGAGGTCCACCAGCAACGCGATCGCCGCCAGCGCCAGCCCGACCCATACTAGTCCGCGGCCATACAGCGCCAAGACCCGTGAGGTGTCAACCACAGGACGCTCCCGCGTTGGCGGGACGGATGCATGCCGGGCTGAGCTCACCGAGCAGGGGGTCAGACAAAGTAGTCTCCGACAATTAAGCCGTATCGCGTCGGGTCGGTCACTTTGACGATGGAGCGTGCGTACCCGCCCTGGCCGTTTCCGTCGCCCAGGTCCGCCTCCTCGCCGGGGGGAGGCAGCACGGCGCCATTCGTCCCGATGGCGATACGCACCGCCGGCCGGTTGAGAATCGTCGGGTCAGGATTCGCACCCGCCACAATGGCCACCTCGAGCGTATCGAGAATGACGCAGGTGCCCACCGGGTAGATGCCGATGAGGTTGATCAACGCCTTGACGAGCACCCGGTCATAGCCCCGCTTCGGGTTCTCCCACATCTCCTTCAGCACCACGTCGGGCTCGATCGGCACCGTCTGGTAACTCCGGCGGGTGGTGGCGGCGTCGAAGCCGTCGGCCACCGCCACGAGCCGCGAGTAGAGTCCGAGCTTTCGCGGGCGGATCGGCTTCGGATAGCCGGTCAAGTCGGTCTTCATATGGTGCTCGTGCGCCACCAGGATGGCCCGGTAGGGAGTCTCCTCGTAGCGGCGCGAACTGAAGAGCGCCAGCGTCCCGAACCAGGGATGCCGCGTCATCACCTTCCACTCGTCCTCGTCGAGGCCGGTGGTCTTGTTCAGGATGTCGAGTGAGATCCGCGCCTTGCCGATATCGTGCAGAAGCGCCGCGAGTCCGAGGTCGTACAGCTGCAACTTGCCGAGGCCGATCTTCTTGCCCAGCGCCACCGAGAAGATGCAGACGTTCACAGAGTGCGTGAACGTGTATTCGTCGTAATCGCGAATGGTCGTGAGTCCGATAATGGACGTCTCGTTATTGAGCACCTGATCCACCACGAGCTGCACCGCGCGCTTCACCTTCTTGAGGTTCGCGGTGCGCCCCATCCGGATGCTGTTGACCACGTCCTTGGTCACGGCCACGCCCTGCGCGTATGTCCGCTTGGCAACCTCGCGCGCCTCAGCGGAGTCCTCCTGTTCCTCCACGGCGGTGAGCGGTTCCAGCTGGATGTGCCGAATGTCCGCGCGCTGGAGGCGCGCCAGTAACTCCTCGAACCTGCTCCCGGCCACGTCCCGGGTTCCGAGGCTGAGGAACACGCTGAGCACCGCTTGCCACTCTCGCCGCTCGACACCCTGCACGATTCGGAACGTGCCGACCTCGAAGGTCCGGAGGAGTCCGAGCACCTGGCTGAACGAGGCGTAGTTGTCGAGCTCCAACCGAAGCCGCGTGTCGTTGACGAAGAGGAAGTCGCCGGACACACGAATCTCGACGTCCTCCTCGTCGCCGAGGAGCTGCTGACCCGACGCGAGCAGGTCGTCGAGCGCCTTCTGGACCGTCGTGTTCTCCAGGGGGTAGAGCTTGAGGCTCCGCATTGCGGCGTAGAACGAGAGGAGGAGACCGCGCCCGTCGTGACGGAGATTGTGGTCGGCGGACTGTTGGTCCTGGCTCATTCGGCCACCCCCCGAAGTGCAGCGGCGACGGCGTTGCGGACCTGGCGGTCGTTGTCCTCCGCGACCGACTCGAGCACCGCCCTCGCCTCGGGCGAGCCAATCTTCCCCAGTCCCAGCGCCGCGCACATCCGGACATCGGCGCTCCGCTTCCGGCGGAAAAAGCCGCGCCGAACGATCAGGTCACGGAGGACCGGAATTCCCCCGGGTCCGGCGATCGCGCCGTACGCCTCGAAGAAGGCCCGGCGTTCGTTGAAATCGAGATCCTTCCGACCCTTGCCACTCACCACCTCTTCGACACGCCGGAGGGCCCCCTTGTACCCGCGGGCGCTGA
>SPDF01000413.1 GCA_004525055.1 Gemmatimonadales bacterium
CTTCGCCACGGAAGGACGCGCCTCGCTCGCTCGCTTCGCCGTGGTCGCCGAGGCCGACGACATCAGCGCGCTCGCCGATGGCATCGTGCTGCAATTAATCGACCAGTTGTGGGAGGCGAACGTCCCCCGCGCCACCGGCCGCGCCACGCTCGCCAGTCAGTCCGTTCCTGCCGTGCGGGCGTTTCTGGATGGTGAGCGCCTGCTGGCCACCGGCAGACCCGTGGGTGCCCGGGCGGCATACCAGCGCGCCATCGAGGCAGATTCCAGCTTCTGGTACGCCCACTGGCGGTGGTTGGATGCCGGCGAATGGCTGGGTGTGCCGCCAGACAGTGCCACCGTCGCAAAGTTGCGGGCCCATCGACAGGAACTCCCCGAGCTCGCCATGGCGCTGCTCGAGGCACGGCTGTCGGATTCCCTGGTCGTGGGAGGTCGACAACTTGCCGCCCTGGTGGCCCGATACCCCCTGTCCTGGAGTGCCTGGTTTGACTACGCGGACTACCTGGTCCACTCGGGCCCGATGTACGGTAGCACACGCGCCGAGGCGCGCAGTGCGCTTGAACGAAGCGTGGCCTTGAATCCCGGGTTCACCAATGCGTGGGACCACATTTTTGAGTTGAGCCTGCTCGATTCCGACACCGCGGCCGCCAGCCGCGCCCTCCGCGCGCTGGAGCGGTTGGACGCACCTTCGGCTCACCCGTCAGAGGAAGGATTCAACTCACTCCTCAACGACCGGTGGCTCTTCGCGACGGCAAGGGCAGGCGGCCGGCCCCAAGAGGTCCTCGGGGACAGCGCCGCAGCCTCGCTGGTGGGGTACAAGGGCGGCATTTCTTTGGGCGTCTTCGATATCATTCCGCTGCGGTGGGGTTGGGGTGCGGCACAAATCGAGTTTGGGCGAAGCGTGCTTGCCCGTTCCCCGAGCCGGTCGCTGGCTAACGGTCAATTGCGGGGCATCGCGCTCGCCTGGGCCACGCGGGGGGCATGGGATTCGGCGCTGGTGGCGGCCGATGAATACGCCAAGGAATCACCGACTGCCGACGCCGAGATGTTCCGGTTCCGGCTCGCGGTGATCGGCGCCTGGGTGGGAGCGCTTTCGCCGGCCGAGGCGGCGCGGCGTCGGGTGGGGTTGGAGGCTGTCCTGCCTGATCTCAGCGACGGGCTCCGGGCGGAGACGGCATGGCTGGATGGAGTGCTCGCGGCCACAGAGGGGAACAGGTCCGGAATTGAGGCAGCACGGCGACGGATCAGAACCGGCCCCGTGCCGATGTCCGGATGGCTGGATGCCTCGCTTCACGCGATAGCCCTCGAGTTGGATGGTGCCTCCGACGCGGCGGTGAGGACGATGGCAGCAGTCGAGGCCGACCGGGACGTCGCGCACCCCTTTAATTTTCCAGGGTCTCGACAATCCTACCTGACAGCCGTCAATCGGATGGTCCTCAGCCGCGGACTCGCCGCGGGCGGGGACACCGTCGCCGCCCTGCGAAACCTGCGGTGGACGGAGGCGTTTCCCTCAGGCGCCGAATTGGAGCAGGCGCGGGTGGTGATGACGGGTTTGGTGGATCTGGAACGCGCCCGGCTGGAGGCCGCGATTGGGCAGGAGGAGCTGGCGCGGGCGCATTACCGACAATTCCTGCGCCGGTACGACATGCCGGTGCCCGCACACCAGCACCTGGTCGACGAGGCGCGGGCTGCCCTCGGCCAACTGGAGGCTATCGGATGCCCGTATGCCGACAGCGCCTGCGGGGCGTCGAAGTAGCGGATTTCGGTGCGTGCGGCGAGACATCTGCGAAGTGCCCGGGGTGGGGATCGAACCCACATGGGGATTGCTCCCCTTGGGATTTTAAGTCCCATGCGTCTGCCAGTTTCGCCACCCGGGCGGGTGGTGGAGAATATCACCGCATCGGCCTGGGGGCTACGAGGGGCTGGTGGGACGCTCGCTCCGGACCCCGCCCGACGCGCGCGCCATCCATGTCGTCGGGGGTCGTCCCACTTCGCGGCGGAAATCGTCCGTCAGCGCCTTCGTCAGCGCGGACATCCGTTCGTCGGGGGCAAGGACCAGCAC
>SPDF01000309.1 GCA_004525055.1 Gemmatimonadales bacterium
CCAGCCCGGTGTGCAGCGTCGGGATCCGGATCTCCCGCGTTTCCGGGAACATCTGGAAGTAGTTCTGGATCGTCTCATTGGTACCGCTGAGGTAGACGATGTCGCCGTCCCGCACTTCGAACGTCTCGTCGAAATCCACGACGATGCCCTCACCACGCTCGACGGCAACAACGGCGCAGCCGGTGCGGTCTCGAATCCAGTGCTTGAGAAGCGGCCGTCCCACGAAGTTGCCCGCCGCCGTCGCCACGATCTTGATTTTCCCCTCCAGCGACACCGCCGACTGACCGAGCAAGTGATACGACAGCAGCTGGCCCGCCACCTGGCTCATCGATAACGCGAAGTCGGCCCCGGCGCGGTGGATCCGGGAACCGTTTTCCGCCTGGCGCACACCCGCCATGATCATCGCATCGGGCGACAGGCTCCGCACGACGGCGGTGGCGAAGAGGGTGCCGCTATCCGAATCGAGGGCCAGGATGATTCCCTGCAATCCCCCGACCCCGGCGTCCTCGAGCACCCGATGATCGAGGTGGTCGCCGACGATGTCCACGCCCGGCGCCGGTGCAGCCGCCAGCAGGTGCACCGTCTCGCCCGCGTCGCGGAGAAACTCCGTCACCTTGCGGCCGATCTCGGTGTTGCCGACCACGAGGAACGCACCCTCGCGGGGCACCGGCGTGGCCAGGGCACCGAGGCGATCAATGGACGGATGACTGCCGATGGCGACGAGGATGGTGCCGACGTTGAGGGGGCTGTCGAGCTTGGGTTGTGCGGAGAGGACGCCACCAATCCAGAGCCCGATGATCGTGGCGCCGGTCTGCTCCCGGATGCGCGCCTGACCGATGGTCTTGCCGGCAAAGGGACTCGCGGCGTGCACGCGAAGCTCGGCCACCTCGAGATGCTCCCCGAGATGCCGGACGCCCGCGACGCGCGGACTGATCTTCATGCTGGCGCGTGCGGCCAGCGCCGCCGCGAGCACGTGGGTCGGGGTAAAGGCGGTGGTGGCGCCGGCACGCACCATCGGGGGCCGGCGATTCGGGTCCTGCACCATGGCCACGATCTTCCCGGTGTAGCCGTAGTACCGGGCGTTGAGCGTCATCGCCGCGTTGTAGTTGTCCTCGCCGTTCAGCACCAAGCCACGCGCGCCCACGAGGTTCGTGAGATCGGGGTCCTCATCGTGCAGGTTGCCGAAGACCACGTTCAGGCCCCGTTCGCGGAGCCGCCGCGCCACGCTTTCGTCCTCCTCGAACACGACCGACGGCACGCCCTCCTGCTCGAGGAGGTCGAGGAGCGACGTGACCGCCGGCCCGTACCGGTAGATGAGCACCTGCCCCGCCATTGGAGGGAGCACCCGGGGCAGTCGGGCCTCAAAGCGCTCCTCGAAGAAGGGGATGAGGAAGACCGGGAACACCAGGAAGATCAGCATGGTGCCGGCGAACTGCACCGCGATGACATACATCACCATCAAGGGGTGGGACCACTGCATGTCCCGGCCGTACCCGGTGGTGGTGAGCGTCTCGGCCGCCCACTCGATGCTGTTGAAGAGGGAGCGTTCCTGGCCCTCGAAGAGATGCATCCCGAACTGGTAGAACAGACCGAGCACGACCAGGAGCACCGGGAGCGAGAGCACCAGGTAGAGCAGACGGCGGTAGGAGCGCTGGAGTGCGCGCATCACGCGTGGCCTCCGTCATCGAGCTCAGGGGCGCCCGGGGGAAACGCGGCCACCTGCCGCGCGTACCAGGCAATCCCCGGCTGCGCCGTGAGTCCGTGGAGCACAATACTGAGGAGCACCGTCACGACGACCACGCCGTGGATGGTAGCTTCTCCGGCGGTGTGCACCTGCTGCTCGACGAACACCAGGCCGAGGACGATCGAGGCGAGCCCCCGCGGTCCAAACCACCCGATGAACAAGGTCGTGGAGCGCTGCAAGCCGCTGCCGATGAGGGCCAGGGCCACGGGCACCATCCGCACCACCGTCAGGCTCAGGAGCGCGTACACCAGGTAAATCGGCTCCAGGCGGGTCCAGGAGTTTGCGACCATCAAACCGAAGAGAAAGAAGATCGCGAGGTTGAGCAGCTGTCCCCACTGCTCAGCGAACTCCACGGCATGCGCGCCCGCCTTGCGGAAAGGGACTTGCACCGTGAGGCCAGCCACGAAGGCGGCGATGAACATGCTCGCCCCCACCACCGGCGAGAGAAGCATGCAGAACACCGGCAGCGCCACCACCCCACGGGGCACGAAGGCCTCGCTCATGCTGCCGGCCGCGGAGGCGCGCTGCAACAGCCAACCACCCGCCAGGCCGATCCCGGCTCCGACCAACGCCCCGAACCCCAGCTGTTGCCCCATGAAGATCCCGAGGCTGGCACGGACGCCGCCGGCGGTGGCGTCCAGCATGGCGATGAAGAACAACAGGAACGGCACGGCCATCCCGTCGTTGAGCCCGGCCTCGACGTTGAGCGCCTCACGGATCGGCTCCGGCACCCGCGGACTCTGCACGATGACCTGCCCCAGCCCGGCGTCGGTGGGGGCGAGAATCGCGGCGAGGATACATGCCTCCCAGAGGGAGAGTTGTCCGAAGATCAGGAGCGCGATCAGTACGCCGAGGCCGATGGTCAACAGCATGCCGGGGCCCAGGAGCCTGGTTGGGAGGCCCCGGATCTTCCGCAGCAGCGAGAGGTCGGTGCGCGTCGCATCGGTGAACAGCAACAGGACGAGCCCTGCCTCGGCCAGCCACAGGAAATGCGACAGGCGGTAGACATCGGAACGAAACTCGGGGAACAGACTGGGGGCCAGGATGCCCGCGACGGTGAAGATCAGCGGTGCGGTGGCGAACCGTTCGATGCGCTCGGAGATCAGGCTATAGCCGAACAGCA
>SPDF01000296.1 GCA_004525055.1 Gemmatimonadales bacterium
GCCCCGCGGCCCTACCTGACGTCGAACATGTAGTTGTTGAGGTACTCGATGGTGGCGGTCTTCTCCGCCACTTGGAAGGCCAGCAGGTCGCCGCTGGTCACCAGCCCGATCAACCCCCGTGCGTCGGTCACCGGCAGGTGCCGGATCCGCTTCCCGCTCAGGATTGCGCCACACTCCTCGATGCTGGTCTCCGGCAGGCAGGTGATGACGGGTGACGTCATCACTTCGCGCACCTTCGTCTCCGCCGGACTTCGCCCCGCAGCCACCACCCGCCGCAGGATGTCTCGCTCGGTAAAGACGCCGAGTAGCGTCCCGTCCTCGAGCACGACGAGACCGCCGATGCTGTGCTGGTTCATCACCTGGGCGGCGGCGAGGACGGTGTCGGATGGGGCGATGGAATGGACGTCGCCGCTCTTGCGAGCGAGCAGGTCGCGGACGGTGGGCATCGGCGCGCTCCTGAGGGGGTTGCTCCGATATTAGGTGGTCGGCGCAGGGACCGCTAGCGCCGGGTTGGACATAGGCCTATCGGCGGGCGCGCCGGATGACGGCGGCGAGGATGCCCGCGCACCCCGCCGCGATGGCAACTGCCAGGATGGGCCACGGTGGGGCGTCTCCACCCTCTGCACTCCGCGATACGACGAAACTGGCCGCAACGCCCAGCCCGAGCATCCCGGCGATGAGTCCCGCCGCCAATCGCCGCCGAGGCGGCACGGTCACCGACTCCTCGCCGATGGCCATGGCGGCCGCGGCACGGAGGTCTTCCCGGCTGGTGCCGGGGTACTGCGACTCGAACTTCTGGACCTCCGCCTTCAGCCGGCGACCCAGGTCCTGCGCCCGCGCGGAAGCTTCACGGTGGGGCGGAACGACCATTGGTACGAAGCCCATTCTCCCTCCTGGCGGCTGTCGGCCGACTAGAACTCCCGCTTCTTCATTTCCTTGAAGAGTCGCCGGGTCTCGGAGTCCATCTCCTCCGGCTTCTGGCGGAGGGTGGAGTCATACTGTGCGGCGCGCTCCGCCACCGGTGGCTTGATCTTGGCGGCGTTCTTCTGGGCCAGTCGGGCAATGCGCTGGTCATCCTTCTTCGACATCGGGCCTCCGTAGCAGGGTCTCCGGGGAATCTAAGAGGGTGGACGCCGATAGCGCAGGAAGATCATCCCCTCCGGCCGGACCTCCTTGACCAGCACCGCCTCGGGGCTCGCCGCCAGCAGGTACCCATAACCGTTGAAGGAGATCGATTCCACCAGGCGCCCGTCCCGGCCGATCACCTGGTACCGGCGCACCGTGTCGGGAATGACGCGGCTCTTTTCCAGCCAGACCATCCCGTCGCCACCGGTGAAGGCCTCGTCAAACGGTGGTTTGACCGGGCTGAACGGCACCTTCTCGGCCGTGGAGCGCATCTCCGGAGGAAACTTGCGGAGGAACGCCTCCCGGTCGGACAGGGTGATGGTAAAGACCCGGTCGGGGAGCCTCTGCCCCTTCTTAAGCTTCCCGTCCGGCCCGATCCAGTCGACGCGATTGGGATAGACTCGAGCCACCCAGACGCTGCCATCGGCCAGAACCCCCCACTCGTCCTCACCGCTGAAGACGCGGCGCTCGAACCGGCGGCCGGCATCGCCGTTCACCTCGGCAAGGTCGAGTGGGGAGAGCCGGAAGAGGGTGTCACCCTGCGAAAAAAAGGGGGAATAGCGGACCACCACGGCGGAGTCCCGCTTGCCGCTGCCGTCGGGGCCGGGTGGCGGATTGAACTGCACATACCAGTTGCCCTGACCGTCGCGGGCCCGGGGCAGGTTCCCCCTCGTGACTTCCGGGGTCCCGATGGCCTCGGCGTACTGGCCCTCGAGGGTCCAGGTGGTCAGCCGCCGCAGCGCCCAATCGGCTACGTAGAGGCCGTTGCCCGCCGCAAACAGGGAAAATGGGCCCTCGAACGGCCGTTTCATCCCCTGGCCAAGGTCGGTGGCGGACCCGTCGGCAAAGTCCAGGAGAACCACCCGCTTGTTGACAGGGGAGAGGACGGCCCACCGGTCGCCGCCGAGCCACGCGCCGGCGGTGGCCTCGAAGAGCGTCGTCGGTATGGAGTCGGCCGTGGGGCCGAGGGCGATATCAGGGGCGTCGGCGGGCTTGGTGCCGCAGGCGCCGGACAGGAGAAGGGTGCCAATCGGGATCAGTCGGGCGATGGCCGGGATACGCATCCCGGGAATCTAAGGAGACGTCTCCCGATTCGCTTTTGTCATTGCGAGGCCGCACAGCGGCCGAAGCAATCTGCCTCGAGATTGCCGCGTCGGCGCCTCGCGGGGCCTCCTCGCAATGACAGCACCGGGTGGTCAGTCCCGCTCTGCAACCATTTGCGTGGTGAGGGCATCAAAGGAAGTACACATGGAAGGGAGGCCCCGATGGTCATGCTCGCTACAGATTCCCCGATTCCCACCTTCCGACTGGTGGATGACGCCGGGACCTCCGTCGGTCGGATCGTGCTTCCGGCGGCCGATAGGATCACTGGCGTGGGTGCGGAGACGATCTTCCTGCAGCGCGACCCGCCCTTTCGACGGTGGACCCAGCCCTCGACGCCAGCACGGCCAAGCCCCCTCACCCAGCATTGACTAGGTGAGGGGGTTGTTGGTTGAGGAAGGAAAAAAAGGACTTGGAGGGGCAGAAGGCGGAAGGCGAAAGGAGGGTGCGCGGTTCTCCTCGTTCCGCCTTTCTCCTTCAACCCCTCCAAGTCCTTAAGTCCTCTTTCTCCTTCCTCGCTCATCCCATTGCCCCCCAATACTTTACCAGCGCTCTTTTCGGTTGATTTCCCCCCCCTGAACCAAGTATATTTTGACGTTCCCGGTGGCCCGGCCGGCCACCCGGTTGTCCGCACCAACCCCGAGTTCACATGACCGCCCCGAATTCCCGCGAGCGCATCCTTCCTCGCCTGATCGAAGAAGAGATGCAGCAGTCGTTCATCAACTACTCGATGAGC
>SPDF01000368.1 GCA_004525055.1 Gemmatimonadales bacterium
CATGGCCTGTTCCGGGCTCATGTAATGCGGGGTGCCGAGACTCATGCCGGTCTCGGTCATCCGGGTGCCGGCGGTACTGACGGCGAGGGCGATGCCGAAGTCGGCCACCAGCGCGCTGCCGTCGTGCAGCAGGATGTTCTCGGGCTTGATGTCGCGGTGAATGACGCCCTGGCGGTGGGCGTAGTCGAGCGCGCTCGCCACTTCGGTGGTGATCCGCACGGCGTCGGCTACCGGGAGTTGCTTCTCTCGGCTGATCCGGTCGCGGACTGTCTCCCCTTCCACGTACGGCATCACATAGAAGAGGAAGCCATCGGCCTCGCCGCTGTCGAAGAGCGGGAGGATATGTGGGTGCTGGAGATTGGCGGTCGTGGTAATCTCGGAGAGGAACCGCTCGGCGCCGATGACCGCGGCCAGCTCGGGCCGGAGCACCTTGACCGCCACCCGGCGGTTGTGCCGGATGTCCTGCGCCAGGTACACGGTGGCCATGCCGCCCTGACCGAGTTCACGCTCGATGCGGTAGCGGTCGGACAGGGCTTCGGTGAGGCGGGGAAGCGGATCAGTCATCAAGTACTCCAGACTCACGTTTTGTCATTGCGAGGCCACGCAGTGGCCGAAGCAATCTGGCTCGAGATTGCTTCGTCGGCCCCTGCCGGGGCCTCCTCGCAATGACAGAATAATTCGACTGCTCGTGTCGCTTCAGCGACATCCGCCGAGAGCCGGCTTTAGCCGGCGGCGCGACGCGGGATGGGTAACTCCTTAGGATACCGCGAGATAGGGGGGACGGCTAGAGGGAATCTGCCTGCGTGGCGCGGGTGGCCAGATCGACCAGCGTCCAGTAGAAAGGCGGATACCCCTGCGACGCGGTGGTCGAGTCCACTGCCGCCTGGACCTTGGCTGCCAGCGCTCGCTGCCGCGTCACGAAGACATCGTGACTCAGCGCCGACGAGGCCGACATCCCCTCTGGAATCGGCCCGTGGCCGCCGAACGCGACCTGCACCCAGCTGTACCCCTTGGCCAGCCGCGCCGGCGGCAGCTTGTACCAGGGGTAGTCGAGCTCCACCCCCTGATCCGCCCCCTCCAGCATCGCATCGAGCACGGCGTTGTCGAGGTGGTCCTGCCGGAGGTCGGCGGGATCCCGCCACTCGGCGACGACCACCAGCTGCGGGTCGTACTCGAGGTCCGAAGGTTCCTGGGTCTCGAAGTGCTTCACGCCGACTTCCGAGAGCCAGGTCCGGATGCCGAGACGCGAAATGGTGGAGAGACCCATCCAGAGGGTGAGCCCCTCGTCGTGATAGGCGGTGGAGGCCACCTCGGAGCAGAAGAGTGCGCCGGGATCGGAGTAGTCCATCGCGAAGTCGTAGGGGATGTGTTCCGACCGGGCCCGTGCCAGGATGGCCGCCGCGGCGCGATGCGGCAGCATCGGATCGGCCACGAGGGCGGGGAGGTCGGCGCGCGGCCGCATCACCATCAGCCGCAGTTTCTTGTCCGCCAGGTACCCCTCGGCGGTGGTGATGGCGACGCCGACCTCGATGTGCGCCTCGATGACGGACACCTCGCCGGTGGCCGAGTCCACGTACACCAGGCCGACATGCGAAAAGTTGCCGGGGTAGTCGTTGCCCCGCGCGATGAGCGCCGAGGTGGGGTAGCCGCCGCGGGAGACCAGCATGTCACCCGAATGAATGCGGACGCCGAGCACCTCGGCGGAGGGTGTGGCCGATGGCTCGTCGCGGCCCACGAGGAGGGGCAGCGCGCTGTCGGGATGCTGCAGCATCGCCTCCTCGACGGCGGCGCGGGTGCCGTAGAGCAGTCGGTAGAGCCGCTGCCGGCTCGGCAGGTCGTTGGCGTCCCAGTGCTGCGACTGGTCCTTGGCCACTTCGCGGAGCCGACCGGAGAGGGTGACATACTCGCGGAGCCCGGCAGGGCAGGCGGCCACGACCGGGCCGAGCGCAAAGAAGCCAGCTTCGAGGCTGTCGAGCCGCGGATCAGACGGCGCGACGTCGCTGGCGGCGAGTGAGTCGAGCAGCGTACTCACGGTGGTGAAGCCGAGTGACATCTCCACGGGCGCATCGACACACCCTGCCGTGCGCACCGCGACGAACCGCCCTTCGAGTGCGCGCCAGAGCGAGTCCTGATTCCACTCGAACGGCGCAGCGCCCGGTGGCGCTGGGGGCACCGGGGGCCGTTTGGCGGGAAGTGCCAGCAGCACAACGCCGAGGGCGAGGGCGGCCGTGAGTCGGACGAGCGGGGAAGTCAAATCGAGGCTCCGAATTCACGTTCTTGTCCGAGATTGCTTCGTCGGCCCCATTCGGGGCCTCCTCGCAATGACAGAAGAAGCGGTATTGGCTCGTGTCGCTTCAGCGACATCAGCCGA
>SPDF01000150.1 GCA_004525055.1 Gemmatimonadales bacterium
CCCGCTCAGGAGGACGGTATCGCCTTTTCCATCAAGTACCAGGTATGGCCACCGATGTAGCCTTCGCGTGCCATCACTCGTTGCCACCCCATGGCCACCAGGAACGCCTCGGATCGAAGGTCATCCGTCCAGAACTCGACCAGATGCGCGCCGTAACCGGAGGCGCGCTCCTCGAAGGCGCCGAGGAGTCGGTGCGCGTGCCCCAGCCGCCGTTCGGCCGGTGCGACCGCTACTTCGACCAGGTGTGCCACGCCACCCTGCAACGTATAGCGCAGGCCGCCGACCCAGTCGCCGATTTCGCTGGTCAGGACGAGGTACCGGTCTTCGACGCGGCTGGTCGTGCCTTCGGCCTCGTCCTCCTCGCTCAGGAGGTCCGAAAACCAGGCGGAGAACTCTTCGTCCTGTTCCATTTCACGGATCGTGATTTCACTCATCGGTCCGGTGTCTCCCAGTAGCGGGCGAGGCGAGAATGCCTGCCCGTCCATATGCCTGAGCAACTTAGGTGCCATCGGGACGCGAACCCCAATGGTGCTAGCGGGCAAAGGCCCACCGTGCCTTGATGTTACAACCTTGGGCGGTATTTCGTTCCCCTCGCCGGCGTCCCCACGAGGGGACGCCTGGAGCGGGGTGGAATTCGGTCAGGTGAGTCCGATCGCGATGGCGGCGACCAGCGCAACGGCGGCCAACACCGTCAGCAGAAGCATCACCGGGACGGCGAATTTCCACCACTCCTCGAGGCGGACGCCGACGGCGGCGATCATGGCCAGGAGGGCGCCGTTGGTGGGATTGATGAGGTCCATCAGCCCCACGCCAAACTGGTAGGCCAGCACCGTCACCTGTCGCGAGAGTCCGAGCAGGTCGGAGAGTGGTACCAGCAGCGGCATGGTGAGGACTGCCTGCCCGCTGGTGCTCGGCACCGGTAGGTGGAGGAGTCCATGCGCCACCATCATGCCCAGCGCGGTGAGCGTGACGGGCAGGTCGGCCACCGGCGCGAATAATCCGCGGACGACGGTGTCCACGATGTGGCCCTGATTCATGACCACATAGATGGCACGGGCGAACCCGATGATCATCGCCGCGTACGCCATCGACTTGAAGCCGTCCACGTAGGCCTCGGCGGTTCCCTCGAGGCCAAGCTTGCCGACGAGCCCCACGACGATTCCCATCGCGAAAAAGAGCGCCGACATCTGGTCGAAGTCCCACTCCCACCGTAGTACGCCCACCACGAACAGTGCGAAGCTCCCGATAATGAGGAGGAGGATGGTTCGCATCCGCCACCCGCTCGCCCCGGCGGCGGCCTCCTGCGCGGTCGAGGCGACCCCCGCCGTCTGCGTGCGCGCGGCATGGCGCATGGTGTACCAGATGTAGAGCCCGAGCGCGGGGACGAGGAAGGCGATGCGAAATGCGGAGCCGCTGAGGAGCGGCAGGCCGGCGACCTTCTGGGCGATGCCGACCATGAAGGGATTAATCGGGCTGAACGTGGCGCCGACGACGGCGGCGCCGATGCTCATCGCGACCGCGGTGACACGGTTGAAGCCGAGGCGTGCCACCAGGAGGACAAGGATCGGCGCGAACGCGATCAACTCCTCCTGCATCTGGATGAGGATGCCGCCGGTGGCGAAGACCAGGCAGGATATCGGGATAACCAGGGTGTCGTGGCCTCGCAATCGGGCGACGAGCCCATCGAGCAGGGTACCGAAGACCCCGGTCCGCTCCACCACGGTCCAGGCGGCGCCCACCAGGAAAACGAGGAAGATGACGGAGGCGGCGTCGGCCATCCCCTTCGGAATGTCGACGAGTGCGTCGGTCAGGGTGACCGGCGCCGGAGCCACCGTTCGGTAGGTGCCGGGGACCACCACCTGCCGGCCGGTGGCTGGGTCCTCCTGTCGTTCGTATTCACCGGCCGGGACCACCCAGGTGAGGGCTGCCGCCGCCAGCACGAACCCGACCAGGAGGACGAGTGGGTGCGGAAGGCGGAGCTCCGTCAACCTCAAAGAGGCCTACATGACTGCGCGACGGGAATTGCCTTGCCGCAGGCGATGGACTCGTTCATGCCGGCGATGATCGGGCCGCAGGCGGTGGTCTGCGCCTGTTGCAGCGCCTCCGATTCGGAAGCGCCCGAGGCCGTCGCCTTGTTGCTCCGCCCGTTGTATTCGATCGTGACCGTGCACTCCACGTTCTGGCTGTTGAGCGTCGAGTAGAGGAGCATCGCCCCGAACGCCAGGGCGACGCCGATCGTGATCATGGTGCTGCGTTTCATGCGTTCTCCTGACAGGAACGTGCGGTCAGCCTGATATCATCGCGGGCAGAATCTTCGGAAGCGCACCGATCACCCAGACGATGGCGCCACCGAGCAACGCCTTGTTCATCGGGATCTTTCCGACCACGTGGAGGCCGACCGCGATGAGGAAGGTGACCCAGAGCGTGAAGACGTCCACGCGCATCAGGGTCGCCATCAAGACCGCCGAGGTTGTGTCCGGATCGAACGCCCGCGCGACTCCCAGCTTGACCGATGCCTCCCCGGTGAGCTGTTCCTCCGGGAGCAGCAATGCTTGCGCGCCAGAGGCGAGCAGTTCGAGAATCCTGGGGAAGTAGCTGTACGTGGCGATCATCATCGCGGCCCCGAGTGAGACCGCTGCCCCGACAATCTTCCCGGCGACCCAGGTGGTGAGGCCCAGGAGGAGGACGACAACCGGGAGGCTGACCAGGATGCCGATGACGGCAAACTTCTCGGAGGCGGCGCGCATGCCCGAGGCTATCTCCTCGGTCATCTGGGGGTTCTTGGCCATGGCCTTCGCGATCCCGCGCGAAATCTCGGCGTCCATGATGGGCTGAAACGCGCCTTTCAGGCCGAACCAAATCGCCAGGAACAGCACCAGGAAGATCAGCAGCGGAACGAAGAACCCGGCGTCCTTGCGCCGCTCGAAGACGGCGGACGGCTTGACGAAGATTTCGAGGAAGTCTTCCCAGAGTGCAGACCGTTCTGGGGTCGGTGCGGTGGGCGCGGTCATGGGGACTCCTTGATTCAAGTAGTCGTCGCGGCGCGGAGCCAATTCAAGTAGTCTTCGCTTCCCGCCGCAATGGCGGTGGCAATAATTTCGGGGTTCTTGTAGCTGTGCCTCCCCCGGAGGTGTAATTCGAGTTCCGGGTACCTCGCGCGGGTGGTCTTCAGCAGGCAGAGCCACTCCTCCGCCTCCTGCATTTGCCCTTCCCAATGATAGGTCGACGCGACCGGGCCCACGACCTGGCCGCAGGCCGCCAACCGCCCTTCGACTGCGCTCCCCGTGAGCCGCATGGCCTCTTCCCGCGAGGAGGCGGCCACCGCCACCTGGAGGCAGTCGTCGCTCACGAGGCCGGCGCGGCCGCCGCGATGCCGGGCGTCTCGTGACCGCGCCGGCCGTCGGCAATCGGATCGACTGCGGTGCGCCACCCGCTCCGGAACTGCAGGGTGAGACGGTGCCCGAGGCTGTCGGCGGTGACGTTCAGGACATCCGGCATGGTGCGGGCGTAGGCGGCTCCCGCCGCCGCCTGCGCGCCGTAGTCTGCCGGCGTATCCCCCTGATAGGCGTACCCAAACTCCCTTCCGATGGCGATTGCCTGCGCCTGCTCCTTCCCGTACCGGGCAAACTGGTCCGGGGGAATCAGTCCCTGTTGGGACACCACCGGCGTGTAGCTGTCATAGCTCGGGCAGCCGGTCAGGGCGATGGCGAGCAGGGGAAGGGCGAGTAGGCGGCGCATGGAAGTCGTCCTGGGGTGTGGTGGACCGGTCGGGCGCCTCGGGCCGTGCAGACCGAAGGGGGATTCAACTACCTTAAATAATGCCGATCACACGTTCTCCCAAGGGGTGCCGTCTCCTGTCGCTCCTGCTCATCGGGCTGGCGTGGGGCGCCGTTTCACCGGTCTGGTCTCAGGAGATGACCCCTCCTCACCAGATCCAGTGGTATGAACCGGTGATTGTGGCGGCGGGGGTGTCGGTATTCTTCCTGGTCGACAACCCGATCCGGAGCTACATGCTGGACCATCAGACCACGGGCAGGGACGACGTGGCCAGTGTCTTCAAGAAGGTCGGCGAGCCGGAGGTCTGGGCGCTGGTACCGGCGGTGATGGTCGGGACCGGCCTGGCGCTCAAGAAGCCGGGCCTGACCCGCTCGGGTCTCCGCGCGGTCACCTCGGCGGCTCTGGCGGGCGGAATCACCGCGGTATTCAAGTACACCCTCGGACGCGAACGACCGAGCGTCGCAGGGTCAGAGCCGCTCGAGTTCATCCCGTTCTCCGGCAACGTCTCCATGCCGTCAGGGCACACGTCGACGGCGTTCGGCTTTGCCGCCAGCCTGGCGGAGGACGTCCACCCGCTCTGGGCCAAGATCGGCCTGTATACCCTCGCCACTGGTACTGCCTGGTCACGGGTCTACAACAACAACCACTGGACCAGTGATGTCCTCGCAGGCGCCATTGTGGGCCTCACCTCCGCCAAGCTTGTGAGCGGGAAGTGGCAGGTCTGGGGGATTCGCCCACCTGCCGTCTTCGCCGACGGTCACCAGGTGACCGTGAGCTGGCAGGGCACTTTCTAGGAATGCCACGCATGGCCTTGCTCCTTCGGAGGCGGTTCCTCGTGGCCGCCACCTTGATCGTGATCGGCTTCCCCAGCATTGCGCCAGCACAGTCTGCCCCGCTCAAGGGCGAGCTTGTCGTCTTCAACGCCGGCAGTCTCGGGCTTCCGTTCCGCAATCTCCTCAAGGCGTTCAAGAAGGCCAACCCGGAGGTCAGGACTTCCCAGGAGTCGGCCGGGAGCCTTGAGTCCGCCCGAAAGGTGACGGAGCTCGGCAAGACACCGGACATCCTCGCCGTGGCCGATTACGCCATCATCCCGAAACTGCTGATCCCGGCCCACGCCGACTGGTACGCCACCTTTGCCACCAATTCCCTGGTGCTCGCCTTCCGGACCGAATCGCAAGGGGCGCTCGAGATCAACATCCAGAACTGGTATCGGGTGTTGCTCCGTCCGGGCATCCGTACCGGTCGATCGGATCCCGCACTCGACCCTGCAGGGTACCGCACCCTCATGGTCTGGCAGCTCGCGGAACAGTACTACCAGCAGCCGACGCTGGCCCGATTGCTGACGAACGCCAGCCCGCCACGCTACATGCGCCCGAAGGAAGCAGACCTTACGGCGCTCCTGCAGTTGGGGGAGCTCGACTATATCTGGACCTATGCCTCGATCGCTCA
>SPDF01000297.1 GCA_004525055.1 Gemmatimonadales bacterium
GACGCGTTAAGTTAACATGTTCGTTCCTGAACTCGCAGGTACCGTTTCCCCTCGTTCCCGGGGTGTCTCATGGCCGACGAACGCTCCCGGATTCCCGGCGTGGAATTGGGTCGCTGGCTCCTTGTCGCGATCCTCCTCATCGTCGGAATCGTCCTCTATTTCCGCAACGCTCCACATGCCGAACCGATCGTGACGCCGACGATGCAGGACACTCCAAGATGACGCAGATCCACCTGACCCTGCCGGACAACTCGGTGCGCGAAATACCCGCGGGCACCACGAGCCGCGAGGTGGCGCAAATGATCGGCCCGGGCTTGGCCAAGGCCGCACTCGCCGCGCGGGTGGACGGCGCCATCTGGGACCTCGACCGGCCGATCGAGCGGGATGCCGCGTTCGCCATCCTCACCGACCGCGACGCCGACTCGCTGGAACTGCTGCGTCACAGCACGGCACATATCATGGCGACCGCGGTGCGGGAGCTCTTTCCGGGCGCCGGCATCGGTTTCGGCCCGCCGATCGAGGACGGTTTCTATTACGACTTTGACGTGCCGCGTCCCTTCACGCCGGAAGACCTCGCGGCCATCGAGCAGAAGATGGTCGAGGTGGCGGGGCGGGACTATCCGTTCCTCCGTGAGGTGGTCGACCGGGAGGAGGCCAATCGGCGCTTCGCCGACGACGCCCTCAAGCTCGAGCGGATCAGCGAACTGGGCGACGACGAGGTCATCACCGTCTACACCGACGGGCCCTTCCAGGACCTCTGCCGCGGGCCACACATTCCCTCGACCGGTCGGCTGAAGCACTTCAAGCTCCTGCATGGCGCCGGCGCTTACTGGCGCGGCGATGAGCGCCGCCAGATGCTGCAGCGCATCTACGGCACGGCGTGGTTCAAGAAGGAGGACCTCGCGGCCTACCTGCACCGGCTGGAGGAGGCGCGGAAGCGCGACCACCGCCGGCTCGGCAAGGAACTCGATCTCTTCGTGTTCCACCCTTCGTCACCGGGATCCGCGTTCTGGACCGACCGGGGCACGACGATCTACCGCGAGGTCAACGACTACATCCGGCAGCTGCAGCAGCGGGCAGATTACCAGGAGATCAAGACCCCGCTGCTCTACAACAAGATCCTCTGGGAGCGGTCTGGCCACTGGGGCAAATACCGGGAACACATGTTCATGGTGCTCGACAACGAGTCGGGCGAGCACGACTTTTCGCTCAAGCCGATGAACTGTCCCAGCCACCACCTGCTCTACGGAATGCGGAAGCATTCGTACCGCGAGCTCCCGGTGCGGTATGCCACCTTCGACGTGCTGCACCGGAACGAGCTTACCGGAGCCCTCTCGGGACTTACCCGCGTCCGGCAATTTCAGCAGGACGACTGCCACGTCTATCTGCGCCCTGACCAGGTTGCGGATGAAGTGCAGGCCATGACCAAGATGATCCTCGAGGTCTACGCCACCTTCGGCCTGACGGCGACGCTGAAATTCGCCACCCGGCCCGAGGTGCGGATCGGCGACGACGCGATGTGGGACCGCGCGGAGGCGGACCTCCGTGCCGCGCTGGAGGCGACCGACCTGCCGTACGAGCTCAAGGAGGGCGACGGCGCGTTCTACGGTCCGAAGATCGACTTCGATGTGTCGGACTCGATCGGACGGAAATGGCAGCTGGGCACCATCCAGCTCGACTACGCGGCGCCGGAGCGGTTTGAGCTCGGCTATGTCGGTGAGGACAACACGGAGCACCGGCCGGTGGTCATCCACCGCGCGATGTGCGGCTCCTTCGAACGGTTCATCGCGATCCTCATTGAGCATTTCGCCGGGGCGTTCCCGGTCTGGCTGTCGCCGGAGCAGGTGCGGGTGCTGCCGATTTCCGACCAGCAGGCCGAGGCGGCGGAGAAGGTGGTGGCCCGGTGTCGTGCCGCGGGGATCCGGGCGACGCTCGATGCCGGTAATTCCACGCTCAACTACCGGATCCGCGAGGGCGAGGTCGGCAAGGTGCCGTACATGGCGGTGGTCGGGCAGCGGGAGGCCGAGGCGGATACCGTGGCGATCCGGGTGCGGGGGGCGGGGAACAAGCAGGAAGTGGTGAAGGTGGAGGAGTTTGTGAGCCGAGTGGCCGGGGAGATCGCGTCGAGGCAGTTACCGATCGAGATTGCTTCGTCGGCCCCTCCGGGGGCCTCCTCGCAATGACATGAGGGACCCGGTCTTCGGTCATGGCGAGGCCGCGTAGCGGTCGAAGCAATCTCACCTCGCGGAGGGCCCTTGCGGCGAGTATCTTTGGGCAGTCGATTACCTCAACTCTTGGATGCACCATGAGCGACTCTACAACGCCTGTCCTGGTCTCCGCCGTCCGCACTCCTATCGGCCGCTACCTCGGTGGCCTGTCGTCCTTGTCGGCCCCGCAGCTCGGGGCCGTCGTCATTCGTGACGCCCTGCAGCGCGCCGCCATCGATCCCGCCGCGGTGGACGAGGTCATCATGGGCCACGTCCTCCAGGGGGGCGCTGGCCAGGCCACTGCCCGGCAGGCGATGATCCATGCCGGTGTCCCCGGCGTGGTCCCCGCGCTGACGATCAATAAGGTCTGCGGGTCGGGATTGAAGGCGGTCATGCTGGCGGCTCAAGCGATCAAGGCCGGCGATGCCCAGTGCATCGTGGCGGGTGGGCAGGAGGCGATGTCCATGTCCCCTCACTACGTCTATGGCATGCGCACCGGAATCAAGGCCGGCAACCAGACGATGGTCGACGGCATGATCCACGACGGCCTCTGGGACAGCTTCGGCGACAATCACATGGGCGTATACGCAGAGTACACGGCCACCAAGGCCGGGATCTCGCGCGAGGACCAGGACAAGTTTGCCTACGAGAGCCACCAGAAGGCGGTCACCGCGATCGAGGCGGGGGACTTCAAGGCGGAGATCGTGCCGGTCGAGGTGCCGGGCCGCAAGGGGCCGACGATCGTCGA
>SPDF01000339.1 GCA_004525055.1 Gemmatimonadales bacterium
AGCTTCTTGTTGAACTTGAGGATCGCGTACGCCTCATTCACGTCCTTGCCACGGATCAGATCCGCGACGAGACGCATCTTCTGCGGCGACTGGCGCACCAGTCGCTGAATCGCTGTGCCTGGCATCGTCATTGCGGCTTCGCCTTCTTGTCCGCCACCATCTTCCCGGTGTGGCCGCGGAACAGTCGCGTGGGGGAAAATTCACCCAGCTTGTGCCCCACCATGTTTTCCGTCACGTACACCGGCACGAACTTGTTGCCGTTGTGGACGGCGAAGGTGTGCCCCACGAACTCGGGCAAAATCGTGCTCGCCCGACTCCAGGTCTTCACGACCTTCTTCTCGTTCTTCAGGTTCAGAGCCTCGACCTTCAGGAGCAATGCTTCCTGGACGAACGGGCCCTTCTTAATGCTCCGTGCCATGTCAGAATCCCCAGTGGCCTACTTCGTGGCCTTGCCGCGGCGACGGCCGCGCACGATATGCTTCGTGGATGCCTTCTTCTTGTGACGCGTCTTCCTGCCCTCGGGCTTGCCCCACGGCGAGACCGGCGGACGGCCGCCCGACGACTTGCCTTCGCCGCCGCCCAACGGGTGGTCCACCGGGTTCTTCGCGACGCCGCGGACGCTCGGCTTGATGCCGAGCCAGCGGCTCTTGCCGGCCTTGCCGACTGACAGCAGTTCATGCTCCGAGTTGCCCACTTCGCCAATCGTCGCCAGGCAGCGCGCGTGAATCCGCCGGACCTCCGTGGACTTGAGGCGGAGCGTCACGTAGTCGCCTTCCTTGGCCACCACCTGGCAGCCCGAGCCGGCCGAGCGCGCCATCTGGCCGCCCTTACCGATCTTGAGCTCCACGTTGTGCACCATGGTGCCGAGCGGGATCTCGGAGAGCGGGACCGCGTTCCCCAGCCGGATGTCCGCACCAGGACCCGACATCACCGCATCGCCCTGCTTCAGGCCGGTCGGGTGCAGGATGTAGCGCTTCTCACCGTCGGCGTACACCAGCAGCGCGATGCGCGCGGTCCGGTTCGGGTCGTACTCGATTTCCGCCACTTTCGCCGGAATGCCGAACTTGTTGCGCTTGAAATCGATCTTCCGGTACTGGCGCTTGTGCCCGCCGCCCCGGTGCCGCGACGTCAGATGTCCCTTGTTGTTCCGGCCACCGGACTTGGTGATCGGCTCCAGCAGGGACTTCTCCGGCGTGCCGCGCGTGATCTCGTCGAACCCGGAGACCGAGCGGAACCGCGTGCCGGCCGTCATCGGGCGGAACTTTCGAATCGTCATTGGCTCAGCCCTCGAAAACCGGAAGCGTCTCGCCGTCCTTGAGGACCACGATGGCCTTCTTCCACTGGGCAGTCGTGCCCCGCGTGCGGCCCCGGGTCACCTCGTTCCGACGCATCTGCATCGTGCGGATATCGGTGACGGTCACGCCGAACAATTTCAGGAGCGCATCCCGGATCTGGTACTTGTTGGCATCGGGATGCACATGAAACGCGTATTCCTTGCGCGCCTGGTACGCCGCCGAGCTCTTCTCGGTGATCAGCGGCTTGACGATCACTTCATGCAGGGCGGGCATTTACTCGCTGCCTTTCTTCTTCGGCTGGGCCTTGCGGGCGGTACTGCGCCGCGCGCCGGCCTTCGGAGCCTTGACCTTGGGCGCCTTGGCCTTGGCCTTGGGCGCCGCCTTCTTCTTCGGGGCCGCCTTCTTCTTCGGCGCAGCCTTGGCCGACTTGGCCACCTTCGGCTTGGCTGCCTGCTTCGTCTTCACCGGGGCCGCGGCGGCTTCGGTCACCTCGCCGCCCAGCGCGCCCTGCTCCACCACCAGCGCGTCCGCCCACAGGATGTCGTAGGCCGACGCTTCGGCGTAGGGCAGCACGCCGGCGCGCGGCAGGTTCCGCGCGCTCAGGTAGGCCGCCGAGTTGACGCCGTGGGTCAGCACGAGAACCTTCCGGCCCTCGAAGCCGAGCTTGCCGAGGAGTGCCGTCATCTGCTGGGTCTTCGGCGTCTCGAACTCGAGTCGCTCGACCACCGCCAGCAAGCCATCGGCCGCGCGGGCGTTGAGCGCAGACTTCCGGGCCAGCTGCCGCACCTTCTTGGGGATGCCGGTCCGCCAGTCGCGCGGCACCGGGGCGAACGCCACACCACCGCCCCGCCACAGCGGCGAGCGTGAAGTGCCGGCGCGTGCGCGGCCGGTGCCCTTCTGCTTCCAGGGCTTCTGGTTACCGCCCGACACTTCCGCCCGGGTCTTGGCCTTCTGCGTGCCCTGGCGCTGATTGTTCAGGTACACCTTCACGGCCTCATGGAGAACCGGCTGGTGCACGGTGCCGTCAAACATGTCGGCCGGCAGCGCGAACGGCGTCTTGAGCTTGGCGCCCGCGGCGGAATACAGAGGAGCCTCAATCATGGCGGCTCTTGCCTCCCTGCTTGGAAACGGTCACGATGCCGTTCTTTGACCCGGGGATGGCCCCGCGGACGAAGAGCAGATTCTGCTCGGCATCCACCCGCACGACCGTCAGGCCGAGCTCGGTGTGTCGTGCCGCGCCATGATGGCCCGGCATCTTCTTGCCCTTGATGAC
>SPDF01000183.1 GCA_004525055.1 Gemmatimonadales bacterium
CCCTGAAGGGCCCGAGCCTTCAGGCCCAGGATGGGCCGAAGCAGGGTGGGATCCACCTCGGTCGCGACCGACTCGAGCACCCCGTATTCGGACTCGATGCCGTCGCGCAGCGCGGTCAGCGACGCCATCGCCTGTGGGGGAAGATGCTCCCTGGCCACGCGGTTCTCGAGCAATGCGTCGGGGGCCAGGAGTTCATCCAGCGACGCCCCGAACTTGGCGAGCACCCGATCGACCCGCGGTTCCACCAGCAACCCGGACCAACGCGGGATCGGGAGCTGCCGCTCCACCCCGAGGTGAGCGTAGATCGCCTCCGCGAGCGCCAGATAGCGCAGCTCCCCGGGGCCCGCCACATATGCCACGGTAGGAAGTACCGACCGCTCGATGACCGGGCGGAGCAGCACATTCCCCGAGAACCGGCCCGGCTCCCGGCCCAGCAGCGCCAGCACTTCCGGCATGGAGTACCGCTTTCCTCCATGCCGCGTACCGACACCGTTGCCTTCCCGAACCAGCCGATCTCGTCCCTCTGCCCCGTCGAGCATGACGAGCGTGGCGCCATCTCCAACCGACACGCCGGGATCCCGGCCCTCCGCGACGAGGGCAGCGGCCCGGGCGACCAGCGCCGACTCGATCCCGGCCGCATCCTCCAGGGCCCGCCGGACGACGGGGGCCCCCTTGGCCTTCAGGGCGGCATGTGACCCATCGAGGCAGAGCACGCCGAGGGGTGCGAGCAACTCGGCGAGGGCACGCCCGCTGGCGTTCCCCAGGGTGGCGTCGGGGCGAAAATGCCCGCGCAACCATTGGAGCACATCGTCGCGCCCATCGAACGCGGCCAGGTCGGCGGCGAGGGCGTCCAGCGCCGGCCCGACGCCAGGCCCGAGCGGCTCTCGCGACATCGGCCGGAGTGCCGCCTCCGGCGGTCGATCCGGCAACGTCTCGACACGGAGCGACCCATCGGGACGAAGCCAGGCGGCGTGATTCGCCTCGGCAAAATCGTGGTCGTCGTTCGCCACCCAGAAGAGGGGCACGACCGGACGCTTCCACCGGTCGGCCAACAGGCGAGCAATCGCTGCGGCGGAGAGCGCCTTGTGCACCGCGTAGAGCGGACCGGTGAAGAGGGCGGGCTGCTGACCGGTTGTGACCACCAGTGCGCCCGGCTCGGCGAGGCGAGCCCGCAGCGCCTCCTGCCCCGGCCCTTCGATCAGGGCGGGCGCGAGCGACGGGTCGAACCCCCCGGACATGGGGATGGGCCAAACCGTCGGTGGCGCGAAGGGTGTGGGAACGATGCGCATCAGGCGATCAACCGGGAGAGCAGGATGGTGCGCGGGGCACCTCGGTGGAGGGGGCCGCCGGTGTAGTCGCCGAAGCGGCCTTCGACGGAGAGACCGGCAGCCGTGAGCATCGACTCGAGCTCGTCCGCCTGGAACAGCCGCACGCGCTCGACGAAGGTCCGACCATCCGGAATCTGGATCGTCTTGACCACTCGCCGGCCACCTTCCCGGAGCTCGCGGGTGATCTTGACGGGACCCACGCCGAGTTCCTGAGTCTCTTCGGCGACGAGCCCGGCACGCACACTGTCGGCGTTCAGGAAATCCAGCGCGAACCAGCCTCCGGGTACCAGGACGTCCGCGAATCCGCGCAGGACGGCGGCGTGTTCCTCGTCACCCTTGAAGTACCCGAAGCTGGTGAACAGGTTCACCACGAGATCCACGGAACGTGGTCGAACCGGGAGACGCCGCATGTCGGCCCGCACCAGCGGGACGCCCGCCCCCTGCGCGCGGCGGAGGAGGTCCGCCGAGAGATCGAGGCCCACGGGCCGAGCGCCGGCCGCCGCCAACGCACGCGCGTGGCGACCAGCGCCGCACCCGACATCGAGCACCCGCCATCCCCGGCGCCACGGCAGCGCCCGCGTCAACAGGGCCACGGCGTCCTCGGCCTCGGCCTGATCGCGATGGGGATAAAGCGCGAGGTAGTCCTCGTTGAACCAGTCCTCAAACCACTCGGCCAGTCCTACCTCCCCTTGTGATACGGTTCGCCGCGGAGGATCGTGCCGGCGCGGTACAGCTGTTCCGCGACCACGACACGGGCGAGTTCGTGCGGCAGGGTGAGCGGACCCAGGCTCCAGCGGGCGTCGGCCTCAGTCACGAGGTGAGGGTCGAGCCCCGTGGACCCACCGATCAGGAACGCCAGCGGCCGCCCCTCGGTTTCCCACGTGCCGACGTGGCGCGCCAAGTCGGTGCTGGTCCAGCCGGTACCGTCCCGTGCCAGCGCCACGACCCGAGCTCGGGGCGGAAGCCGCGCACGGAGTCGAGCGGCCTCGTCCGCCTGTTGAGCGGCCCGGGTTGGAGCCCGGGCCGCTTCGCGCACTTCCACCTCGTGCACCTTCGCCCGCCGTCCCAGGCGGCGAAGGTAGTCGTCACAGGCCTCGCGGTAGGCGGGCCGCAGTTTGCCCACCGCCAACAACCAGAGTTCCACCCCGGGCCGCCTGGCTCAGGCGTACATGCCGCGGAGGCGGTGCACTGCCGCGACCCGCTCGATGGCGAGCATGTAGGCGGCGATGCGCATGTTGACCGCGTGCTTGTCGGCCATGGTCGTCACCTCTTCGAACGCCGTCCCCATGATCCGCTCGAGGCGGCGGTTGACGGTGTCTTCATCCCAGAAGTACCCGCTGCGATCCTGCACCCACTCGAAGTAGCTCACCGTGACGCCTCCGGCATTGGCCAGGATGTCGGGGATGACGAAGATGCCCTTCTGCTCCAAAATGGCATCGGCCTTGGCGGTCGTCGGGCCGTTGGCCCCTTCGCAAATAATCTTGGCCTGGATGGTTGCGGCGTTCTTGCTGGTGATCACGTTTTCCATTGCCGCGGGCAGGAGGACGTCGCAGTTGCTGGCGAGCAGCTGTTCATTGGTGATAGCCTCGCCATTGGGATACCCGGCGAGCACCTTCTTTTCCTCGACCCACTTGAGCAGATCGGCCACCACAAAGCCGTTGGCGTTGTACAGTCCGCCAGACTTGTCACTGACCGCGACAATCACCGCGCCCTGCTTGGCCAGCAGGTCGGCGGCAACGGAACCGACGTTTCCGAATCCCTGTACCGCAACGCGGGCGCCCTTGACCGGCATGCCGTGGCGCTTGAGCGCCTCGAGCGTGACGATCATGCAGCCCCGGCCCGTGGCCTCGCGGCGGCCGAGCGAACCACCCATCGCCACCGGCTTCCCGGTGACCACCGACGTGACGGTGTGGCGCTTGTGCATGGAGTAGGTATCCATGATCCACGCCATGACTCGCTCGTTGGTGTTGACGTCCGGCGCTGGCACGTCGCTGTCCGGACCGAGGGTGTCGATGATCGCAGAGGTATAGCGCCGTGTCAGGCGCTCGAGCTCACCCATCGACATGGTGCCCGGATCGCAGATGACGCCACCCTTGGCCCCGCCGAACGGAATGTTGACGACGGCACACTTCCATGTCATCCACGCCGCGAGCGCCGTCACTTCGTCGAGCGTCACGTTTGCATCGAAGCGGATGCCGCCCTTCGCGGGGCCGCGCGAGGTGTTGTAGAGGACCCGATACCCGGTGTAGACCTCGACATCACCGCCGTCCCGCTGCACCGGAATCGAGACCACGATCTGCTTCTCCGGGTTGCGCAGCACCTTGTACAGGCCAGCGTCGAGGCTCAGCCGCTTGGCGGCGTAGTCGAAGCGCGACATCATCGCTTCGAAGGGGTTTTCCTCGCTCAGGAAGGTGTCCTTGTCGGGACGGACAACGTCCTGGCCGGTACGCACGTTCACACTCGTCATATTCCTCTCCGGGTGGTCCGGACCTTCAGGTGGACCGCGGGTGTTTCGCTACGGGCGCGAGGGCGTCCAGCGCCGCGATAAAGGCATCGCCCCCCGATTCGAACCTGACATTCAATATCGCTACAAGAGGCTCCGGCGCGCTGGCGGGCCAGCGGCCCCGGAGCTTCACTGCGTCCTTGGCGGTCAGGATCACGTGATCGGCCTTCCGCGCCGCCCGGGCGATCCAGGCCACATCCTCGTCCCGAAAATCGTAGTGGTCCTTCCACGTGGCGACCTGCACCTGGGCCCCGGTCCCCTTGACCTGGGCCACGAACGCGTCGGGATCGGCAATGGCGGTGGCGGCGACGACCCGCTCCCCACGCAACGAATCGACCGGCCGGGACACGCCACTCATCATCCCCTCGAGGTGGTGCAGGCCCAGGTGGACGCGGGCAATCGGGACCGAGACCGTTTGCCCAATCTCGGCCGCAAGCGCCTCCGCCGCCTCGGCGGTGGCGCGTTTCCGGGTGACCACGATGAAGTCGGCCCGGCTCATCGCCCCCCACCCCTCACGCCACGGTCCGGCGGGGAGCGGCCATCGCACCGCCCGCGTGGTTTCCGCCGACACCACGAGCACGTTGAGATCCCGCCGCACGTCGAGCCGCTGGAACGCGTCGTCCAGCACGAGGACCTCCGCCCCCTCTTCCGCGGCCCGGGCCGCG
>SPDF01000181.1 GCA_004525055.1 Gemmatimonadales bacterium
GCCCTGCCCGCCTCCTGGTAGTACGACTCCGGCGTCGGCGGCGTCATCCAGTGCACCACGACCCTGACATCGGGCTTGTCGATCCCCATGCCAAATGCGCTGGTGGCCGTCACCACATCGAGCCCCCCGGAGAGGAATCGGTGGAGCACCTCTTCCCGGCGCCCCCGATCCAGCCCCGCGTGGTAGGCGGCGCACCGGAACCCGGCATAGTGAATCGACCGCGCCAATCCCTCGGTGATCCGACGCGTCGGAGCGTAGACGATGGCCGTCCCCTCCCTCGGCGCCAGATTCGACAGCAATATCCGAAACCGGTCCCGGTCGGTCTGTACTCGCTCGACGCCAAACCAGAGATTGGCCCGATCGAAGGAATCGAGGTGCAGATCCCAGCGACCGGCGCCGCCCAGGCGAAGCGAGGCTGCAATGTCCCGCCGCACTTCCGGCGTGGCGCTTCCGGTCAGGGCCACGACGGGGGGACGGCCCAATCGAATCCGCGCCGCCAACAACAACCGGTAGCTCGGCCGAAAGTCGTGGCCCCACTCGCTGATGCAGTGCGCCTCGTCCACCGCCAGCAGCCCGACCTGCACGCCGAGCGCCGCGAGTCGGCCGGCCAGCCGTTCGAGTCGCTCCGGCGAGACGTACAGAAGCTTCAGCTCACCCGCCCGGACCGCATCGAGGACCGCGCGCTGCTCCTCCGCCTCCTGGGCGCTGTTGAGCGCCGCGGCGGCGATGCCGCGTCTCTGGGCCGCCTCCACCTGGTCCTGCATGAGCGAGAGGAGTGGCGAGACCACCACCGTCAGTCCGTCGAGCACCAAGGCCGGCACCTGAAAACAGACCGACTTGCCGCCTCCTGTCGGGAGCACCGCGAGCGTGTCGCGGCCGGCGAGGACAGACTGGATGACCCGCCGCTGCGCGGGGCGGAATTCTGGAAAGCCGAAATGTCGGAGGAGAGCGGTGCGCGCGAGGGCGAGACGGACGGGGAGGGGCTTCGTCACCCCAGGACGATGCGGGCTGAGCGATCGGGACGTGTCACCGGAGGTCCGCGGCCCGGAGCCTGCGAACGCGAATCAGCCGTCGCGATCGGATGGGTCGGTGTCATCCTGCTCGCGCTTCGATTGGAGCTTTTGCAGGATCCGGACGCCGGCCGAAGAGCCGAGCAACCCGATGGCGATCCAGACGAGGGTGGTGTCGTCGCGCGCGATGGCGAGCGCCGCCGCCAGGAAGCCCATCACGGCGGTGAAGATCCGGAGGGGATTCACTTGTCGAGGAAGGCCGCGATGGCCTGCTTGAAGTCAGGGGTGCTGCGAGCCAGGGCGTTGACCTGGGCACCGAGGGCGATCCCCTCCTCGAACCCCATGCCGTCGAGCTGATAGAATTGCCGCTTGGTCAGCGCGAGGGCGGACCCGCTCGCAGAGGCGAGCGCCGCGAGGAGTCGCCCGGATTCGACCTCGAAGTCGGCGTCGTCGATGACGCGGGAGACCAGGCCTGCGGACTGTGCCTCGCCGGAGGAGAGTATCCGGCCGGTGGCCGCCAGATCGAAGGCCACCTTCTCGCCGGTGAGCCGCCGGAGCAGCGTCATGACCATGGCGGGAACGAACCCGCGCTGGATTTCGGGATAGCCGAACCTGGCAGTGGCGGTCGAGAGCACGAGATCGCAGGCGGTGGCGAGTCCAGCCCCACCGGCCAGCGCCCGCCCGCGGACGATGGCGACGACCGGCTTGGGCAGATTCCGGATCTTGAGGAAGAGCCCACCCAGATGGAGAGCGGTGCGCTCGTTTTCCTCCGGAGTGTTCCCGGCGCTGGCCAGCAGCTCGGCGAGGTCCGCCCCGGCGCAGAAGTCCTTCCCGGCCCCCCGAATCGCCACCACCCGTACGTCGGCGTCGAGGTCGGCGCGCCCCAGTTCGGCATGCAGCGCATCGAGGGTCGGGGTGTCCAACGCATTCCGCTTGTCGGGGCGGTTGAGGGTCAGCGTCAGGACGCCGGCATCGAGCGCGACGAGCAGGGATTCGGACACTTCGCCCTCTTCTTTGCCTGCCGCGCCAGAGCGACCGGCACCGGGATCTCCATCCGCAAGAGCGCCGTCGAATAGACCTTGCCCTGCGCGTCGGTCTTGAGCGAGATGGTCCCTCCGCCATCGAGGGCATCGTGCAGGAGGAAGTTCAGGGCATGCAGATTTGGCAGCTCAAATCTTTCCACATTACTGACCAAGCCCTTAAAGTGCTTTCGCACACGTGCAAGCGTAACTTGTTTATTCAGAACATCATACCATTCTGGATTCAAGGCGATTAGACCGACATTCGCCGTGTTCCCCTTGTCACCCGACCGGGCGTGTGCCAGGTACCTTAGCTGCAGTGGGACCGTCTTGACGGTAGCCATCATGCCTCCAGAATCTCGACCCGCACGCCGGGCTCGACGGCGGTCCGGTCGATCAGGGCAGGCCAGTAGGCCACGATCTCCTCGACCTGCGGGCGCCCGCCGGCAAACCCGGTGACGCTAGGCGGGCCGGTCAGCACCAGGGGCGCGATCTCCCGGGTGAACCGCTCGACAGCCGCCTTGTCGGTCGACCGGACACCGACCCGGAGCTGCACCTCCGGGAGATCGGGGCTGGCGGGGCCGGCGAGCCTGCCATGCGTGGCGTCCACGCCGACATACTCGGTGAGAATCTGCTCAAACTCCAGGCCGAGGTTCTTGAGTCGCTGACGGAGGATGGCATCGGCGGCCCGGGCCTTGTCGTAGGCGTCGGGCCAGCCGTACACCAGGGTCCCGACCGCCTTGTACCCGTAGAAGTAGGCGATGGATACCTTCAGCATGTCGGTCCGCGGGCCGCCGCGGATGCCGCTCACCTTCACCCGGTTCTTCCCCGACTGCTTGAGCTGGATGGAGGTGAAATCCGCGACGCCGTCCGGCGTGATGTACTCGTGGGGGTCGCCCATTTCATAGACCAGCTGTTCGGTGACCGAGGGAATGGATACGACCCCTCCAGTGCCGGGATGCTTGGTGATGACGAACGTCCCGTCGGCCGATGCTTCGACGATCGGGAACCCCGGGTTGGCAAGCCCCTTCACCTTGCGCCAGTCCTTCAGGAGGTTGCCGCCCGAGCTCTGCGCGCCGCACTCGATGATGTGGCCGGCCACGGTCCCCGCAGCGACCTTGTCCCAGTCGTCGAAGTCCCAGCCAAACTCATGGAACATCGGCGCCAGCGTGAGGCCGGTATCTGTCACCCGGCCGGTGATGACGACCTGTGCCCCCCGCCCCAGCGCCTCCACCATCGGCTGCATGCCGAGGTAGGCGTTGGCCGAGAGAACCCGGTCCCGAATATCCGAGAGGGGACGCCCGGTCTCCATGTCCCGCATCTGGTGGCCGGCAGCCATCAGCTCATCGAGGTCAGGGAGGAGGTCGTCCCCCGTCACGAGGCCGATCTTCAGTTTCCCCGCGAGCCCGAGTTTCCTCGCCGACTCAAGGACCGCCTCCGCGCAGCCACGCGGATTGACGCCGCCGGCGTTGGAGGTGACGCGGATCCCCTTCTCGACGATGTCGGGGAGAATCCGCTCCATTAGCGGCACGAAGTCGCGTGCATACCCGGCGAGCGGGTTACGCGAGCGCTGTTTCTGCATGATGGACATCGTGACTTCGGCCAGGTAGTCCATCATCAGGTAGTCGATCGGGCCGTCGCGCACCTGTCGTACCGGCGCCTCGAGCCAATCGCCCCAGAAGCCCTGCCCGCCTGCAATCCGTACCACCTTGTCCGTCATCGCATCACCGGTCCGATCGGGACCGGGAGTCCACCGGTCCGTGTCCAGAGGGTGTCACCTTCCATCACGACCCCCTGCCCCAGCGGGAAGAAGCCATCGGGAAGGAGCCAGGGTGAATCAGTCATTGCGAACCGCACCGTCGCCTTGGCGCCGGGCTCGAGGTAGAGCGTCCGGTGCTCCTCGTCACTGGCGACCTCGAGCGGAAACGCCGCTTCGGCGAAGAGCCGCATCCGGATCTTCATGTTCCAGACGCCAGTGTCGGTGCTGTCCGCGAACGCCGGGGTGAGGCGCAGGGTCAGCGTCTCGCCGGCAAGCGACTCCGGAACTTCCAGCCGCAGCCGAACATCGGCGAAGTTCAACGGCTCCGCAATGACGATATGCCCCGCGGTGTCATAGAGGGTAAACGCGAAGTCGGTGAACCGCGACCAGTCGACCGCCGGCATCTCCGCGTCGATGACGAGTTCCCGGGCCCAGGCCGGCACGGTGAAGGTGAGAGACTCTTCGCGGCTGCCCAGACCGGGAATCACCGCACCGCGTTCGCCACCGATGAGCGCAGCACCGAGCTGAACGGTCACTGGCGCACCCGCGACTTCGACCAGGGAGAGCTCGACCCCCTTGGGAGTGCGCTGCAACCCGATTCGAACGGGAGAGCTCTCGATTCTCACGGTCGCCTCCCCCGCCGCGATTGGCGAGCCGAGGGCGTCCACTTCCCAGGTTCCCGGCTGGGCGTCCTCTCCGTCGACATTGAAGTCTGCCGGCGCGCCCGGCCCCATGGCCA
>SPDF01000278.1 GCA_004525055.1 Gemmatimonadales bacterium
ACACACCATCGAGATCGTCTCCGATTCCGGGGAAGGCGCGCAGAAATGCGGGCAGATCTTCGGGGCGGTATCCGCCAAGATGGGCAACGGCGTCTGGACCGTCGAGATCATCCCGGCCGAGATCCAGCCCCCTCCGCGGGTACCCGAGGGCGCCAGCGGCTACCGGATTCGCCTCGGCGCCGCCCCCGTCACCAACTGGGGCGACGCTACGAACCTGGCCCTCGCCTTCAACGAGCAGGTGCTCGTCGCGCGGCACCGGCTCGACGCGCTGGCCCCGGACGCGGTGCTCCTGGTCGAGGACAAGTGGGCAACCGACGACGACGCCGATATCCGTGCCGCGTGGACGGCCGCCATGGAGGAACTCTCCCATCGGCAGTACCGGATCATCCCCGTCCCGATGGAAGTGGAGTGCCTCACGCTGGTCGACAATCCCCGGAAGGGGAAGAACATGTTCGCGCTCGGCATGCTCGCCTACATCTACGGGCGGGACATGGAGCGGATCAAGGAGCAGATCGCCTACGCCTTCCGGAAGAAGAGTGAGGCGGTCTACGAACAGAACGTCGCCCTACTCCAGCTCGGCCACGCGTGGGCCGAGGAGCATATCGACTTCCGCATCGACGTGACCCCGGCGCCGATCACCGAACCGATGGTGGTGATGAACGGCAACGAGGCGTGTGGGCTCGGAGCGATCGCCGCCGGGATGGAACTCTGTTCCATGTACCCCATTACTCCAGCCACGTCCGTCTCCCACTACCTGAGCGAGGTCTTCGAGCGATTCGGCGGCGTTGTACACCAGGCGGAGGACGAGATCGCCGCCGTGGGTGTCGCCATCGGCGCTTCCTACGCCGGGAAGGTGGCGCTCACCGTTACCTCCGGCCCCGGCCTCGCGCTCAAGACTGAGTTCCTCGGGCTGGCCGTCATGACGGAGATCCCGCTGGTCTTGATTGACGTCCAGCGCGGTGGGCCGAGCACCGGATTGCCGACCAAGGTGGAGCAGTCCGACCTGCTCGCGGCGCTCTACGCGAGCCCGGGAGACGCCCCACATGTCGTGATGGCCCCGGCCACCATCGAAGAGTGCTTCCATATCATGATCACCGCGCGGCGGATCGCCGAGGCATTCCGCACCGTCGTGATGGTGCTGTCCGACGCCAACCTCGCCACCGGCGTGACCCCCTTCCCTCGGCCGAAAACCGATGTGACCTGGCAGGCGGCGCCGATCGACCTGGCCCCGGTGGCCGAGGGGATGAAGGCGTACCAGTGGGACCCCGAGACCGGCCTGTCGCAGCGGATCGTGCCCGGCCAGCCTGGGGGCGCCTACACCGTCACCGGCCTGTCGCATGACGAAGGCAGCAAGGTGGCCTACAGCTCGGGCGTGCATCAGCACAGCTCGGCGATGCGGAGCCGCAAACTCGCGGTGCTGCAGCAGCTGCTGGCGCCCCCGCCGATTTACGGCGATGCAGAGGGGGACCTCCTCCTCGTCGGCTGGGGCAGCACCAAGGGGGCGATCGAGGAGGCGGTGGACCGGGCGCGGAGCGAAGGCATTCGCGTCTCGTCCCTGCATCTCCGTTTCCTCTCGCCGCTGGAGCCGGGGCTCAAGGACATCTTCTCCCGGTTCGCCAAGGTGTGCACCGTGGAGATCAACTACAGCGATGAACCTGGCGATCCGTTTATCACCGACGAGAATCGCCGCCGCGGCCAGCTGTCATGGGTCCTCCGGGCCACAACACTGGTCGACGTCGACTGCTGGACGCGCGTGCCGGGCGAGCCACTGCGGCCCGGTTCCATCCTGGACGCCATCCGCGAGCGTACGACGCGGGGAGGTGCAGCATGAGTATCACCTGCGGGCTCCTGCCAGTGCTCCAACCCGGCGAGCACGAGTCAGAATATGAACTCAACGACTATGAAGGCGCACGCGCTCGCTGGTGTCCGGGCTGCGGCGACCACTCGATTCTGGCCTCGGTCCAGAAGCTGCTCGCCGCCGAGCAGCTGACCCCCGAGCAGACCGTGTTCGTTTCCGGCATCGGCTGCTCGAGCCGATTCCCGCACTACCTCAAGACCTATGGCTTCCACGGCATTCATGGCCGGGCGCTGCCGGTCGCGACGGGCATCAAGCTCACCCGCCCTGACCTCGAGGTCTTCGTGGTCATGGGCGACGGCGACTGCACGTCGATCGGTGCAGCGCACTGGGTGCACGCCCTGCGTTACAACGTCAATCTGACCGTGCTCCTGCTCGACAACGGCATCTACGCCCTCACCAAGAACCAGACCTCGCCGACCACACCGCAGGGGTTCGCCAGCAACACGATGCCGCAGGGTGGCGTGCTGCCGTCGCTCAACCCGCTCTCGGTCTCCCTCGGCGTGACCAACGCCTCGTTCGTCGCCCAGACTGCCGAATGGGTGCCCGCCCATCTCTACGCCACGCTTCGGGCTGCCTACCACCACCGCGGCTTGAGCTTCGTGCGCATCCTGCAGCGCTGCCCGATCTACTCAGCCGCGGTGTACCAGGCGGCGGTACAGGATCCGGCGAACATCGCGATGCTCAACCATGACGACGGCGTCGTGGTGCCAGAACTCAACAAGCTCTACCGCACACAGATCGCACACGACCCACACGACCTCGATGCCGCCCGGCGGGTTGCCGGCGCCACCGACCATATCCACCTCGGCGTGCTCTACCGCGATCCGTCGCGGCCGCGGTACGAGGAGATTCGCCGAGTCCCGCCTCGCACGCCGGAAGAGCGGGTCACCCTGATCGACGCGGAGCTGGATCGCTATGCCGTCTGACATTCGGTTCACCGGGGCCGTGGCGGCGATGGCCCAGCCGATCGCCGAGTTCCGGTCCATCATCGAGGGTGCACTCGCCCAGGCCGAAGCCTTCCTCGTCGAGCAGGCAGCCGACGGCAGCCAACGCACCCAGCGCGCCAGCGTTGAGCTCGGCAGCTTCGCTGCTGGTCGGATCGACGCCGGCCGTTTCGCCAAACTCTTCCCCGCCGTCAGTCCCGTCGAGCCTGCGGCGATCGCCGCACTGCACCGTGCCATCGCGACGCTTCAGGCGCTGCGTGATCAGGGCGACGATGCCTTCCTCGTCGACCTCAAGAAGGGCGGCCGACTCGGCGTCGCGGTAGGCGACGCGCTGGCAGAGATCGGCCG
>SPDF01000083.1 GCA_004525055.1 Gemmatimonadales bacterium
CCCCCCCGCTCTCCATATCATGGAGAGGGGGAGGGGGTGAGGTAAGATCGGGTGGCGGCCCTGCTTGACTGGGCGTGCTAACCCCATTAGTCTTTTGGGCTTGCTGTAGAATCACCATTTGGCAACGGGTCTAGATATGTACGCGATTTTCAAGGCGTTGGGCAAGCAGTTCCGTGCGGAGAAGGGCAAGGTGGTGCGCCTGCCTCTCATGGAAGCAGAGCCCGGCTCCAAGGTCACCTTCGATGAGGTGCTCCTCTCCTCCGACGGCACCACGGTCAAGGCCGGCACCCCGTTGGTCAAGGGCGCCAAGGTCACCGCCGAGGTTGTTGGCGACGGCAAGGAAAAGAAGATCTACGTCTTCAAGTTCAAGCGGCGGAAGGGATATCGCCGGAAGACGGGGCATCGGCAGAAGTTCACCGAGGTTCTCATCACTGACGTCAAGGTAGGGTGAGGCTCTCATGGCTCATAAAAAGGGCGTAGGCTCCAGCCGCAACGGCCGTAACAGCAATCCCCAGTACCTCGGTATCAAGAAGTTCGGGGGGGAGAACGTGATCGCCGGCAACATCCTGGTTCGCCAGCGGGGCACCGTCATCCATGCCGGCAAGAATGTCGGGCAGGGGACGGATGACACCCTGTTCGCCAAGGTGGACGGCGTGGTCAAGTTTGAGTACCGCGACAAGGGGCGGAAGAAGATCTCGGTCTATCCGAAGGAAGCCACCGCGTAGCTCAGGCGGGTCCGATCAAAATGGGGGATGCGGCTGACGCCGCATCCCCCTTATTATTGCCTCGAACCCTCCTGGAAGGGTTCGAAATGAAACATTCGAGCCCCTCGGGTCGTCAGGTGCACAGATTCCGACCACGGAGAACCACTATGTCGTCCATCTTTTCCAAACTGAATACCGAGCTCGAGAGCTTCGGCCGGCGCGCCAGCGCCGCTCTGGATGAAGGCCGTCTCCAGATCGAGCTGCTTCGCGTCAAGCGCCGCCGCGACAACGCCGCCCGTGACCTCGGCATGATCGCCTTCCACCGGGAGAAGGGCGTCGCGCAGGACCAGCGGCGGGTCGATGCGCTGGTCCTCAAGATCGGGGACCTCGAGGCCCAGATCGCCTCGATCGAGGCCCAGATTGCCACCCAGAAGGCGGTCGTCGTCTCCGTCACCGATACGCCGGAAGACGAGACGGAGGCCGAGGCCGAACTCGACGCCGAGGAGCCGATTATCGACGAGGCGGCGGCCGCCCCCCAAGGGGATGGCAGTTAAGAGCCAAGCACAGACTGGAGAGCCGATTCTGTCGTTGCGAGGCCACGGAGTGGCCGAAGCAATCTCGGACCAGATTGCTGCGTCGGCCCCTCCCGGGGCCTCCTCGCAATGACAGCACCTGAGTTCTGCGGTGCGTCCTTAGAGTCCTCCACCTGAAACCAGCTCATACTTCAGCGGCGCGCCGGACACCTCGATCTTCAGGACGGTGTGTGGCGCGCGCTTCAGGATCAGGAACTCGACGACCGTCGCGCCCCCAGATAGCCGGACCCGGTAGGCGTCGAACGCACCGGCTGGCACCATCGCCGTTTCTTCGGCAATGACGTACAACACCATCTCCGTCACCGAATTCGTCCCCGCACTGTACATCCAGAAGTTCCAGCCGGCCCCCTTTGCCCAGGGCAGGGCGGGGAGCAGCGCCTGCAGCGCGTTGTCGTCAACGATGCCCGGCGGCACGGTGGTATCCACCGTGAAGTGGCTCGGGCCCGTGGACGTCACCGCCTGGACGTCGCCGGTGACCCGCCCATTCGAGTAGCTGACGTTGATCCCGCCTTCAATATCGCGCACCATGCCCGTCTGCTTCACCCGCTGCACTTCCCCGGACTTGGTCAGGTCGATGGTCGTCACCTGCGACATCACGGTGCCGATGTTCGTGCTCTCGCTCACCACAAACCCGTTTTCCAGCTTTTGCAGCCCCCAGACGCTCGTGCCCATGGGCTGGTTGTTGACCAGCACCGTCATGCTGTCACGGTGCGGAATCAGCTTCTTCACCTCGATCGGGAGGGGCCGTGCCAGTGACGGCTCGCTCGGTGGCGCCGGGTCCTGGGCAAAGACAGGGCCGGCGAGGACGAGGGTGAGTGCTCCGAAAGCGGCGAAAGTATGACGCATCACGACAGGCTCCTGGTGGCGTTCAGCGAGTGAGGGTAGGGAACAGCCGGAGGCTCGTCTCGGACAGGATGGCGCGTTGTACCTCGGGCGACAGGGGCAGGGCGCGGAACGCGTCGAGATTCTTGCGCAGGTCATGCACTCCGGGGCTCGGCCAGTCAGTGCCCCAGATCGTCTTATGAGAAATATCGGTCAGGCGCGGAAAGTATTCGAGCAGGCGCGCCGGTGGAATGCCCGACAACTCGAGGTAGACGTTCGGGTGACGGCGGAGTACGAAGAACGCCTCCTCCATCCACAGCGGACGCCCGCCGTGCGCCAGCACGATGGTCAGCTTCGGGTAGTCGATGGCGACATCATCGATCTCCATCGGGTTGCCCCACTTGGACCGTGCCCCCGGGAAGATGCTGGTGCCGGTATGAATCAGGACGGGCAGGCCCCGCTCCTCGCAGCGACGATAGATACGGCCCAGCGCCTCCAGCCCCTCCGTGTAGGCGTTTGCGGGGTACATCTGGTGAGGTGGGTGGATCTTCAGGCACCGGATCCCCATTTCCACCAGGCGGTCTACGTCCCCCTCGGGGTCGGTCGTGAACCGCGCATGCACTCCTCCGTAGGGCAGGATGCGCTCGGGAGATGCCTCGGCGTATCGGGCAGAAAACTCGTTGGTGGAGTCGTCAAAGCCCATGAGGTCGGGACTGGGATAGTTGATCAGCGCCACCCGCCAGACGCCCGAAGCGTCCATCACCTCGAGCAGCGCCTGGGGATCGTCCATGAGCGCAATGAGCCGCTCCCAGTGCGCTTCCTTACCCATCCGCATGACATCCGCCACCGCCGGCTTGAGTTGCCGCCACGGCTGGATATGGATGTGCATGTCGCTGATCGGGTAGCTCACGATGACTCCAATGGAGGTAGGAGACGATGGACTGGGGGGCTGGGAGCGGGGAAAGGCGCAAGGAGAAAAGAGGTGGTTCGGAGCCGCTCCGTTGTCCTTGCTCGTTCCGCCCCTCTACGTCCCAAGTCCTCTTTCTCCTTCCTCAGATTCCTATCGCCCCTTGAACTCCGCCGGCCGCTTCCCCATGAATGCCGCCACGCCTTCGGCTTTATCCTCACTGGAGAAGGCCAGCCCAAAGAGCGTCGTTTCCTGCCGCAGCCCTTCATCGAGCGGCACACGCAGCGAGGCGCGCACCGCCTCCTTGATCAGCTGCAACGCGACCGGGCTCTTCTGGGAAATGCTCTCGGCCAGCGCCATGGCGCGAGCGCGGAGCTCGGCAGCCGGTACCACCTCGTCCACCAGGCCGATGCGGAGTGCCTCCGCAGCGGTGATCAATTCGCCCGTGAAGAGCAGCTTGTACGCCGCGCCCGCGCCGACCAGGCGCGGAAGTCGCTGCGTGCCGCCGCCGCCCGGGATGATGCCCAGGTTCACTTCGGGCTGCCCCAGCTTGGCGGTATCGGCCGCAAGGCGGATATCGCAGGCCATCGCGAGCTCACAGCCGCCGCCGAGGGTGAAACCGTTGAGCGCGGCGATGACGGGTTTCGGAAAACTGTCCACCGCATCGAAGATGGTCCTGCCCGACATGACCCGGAACTGATCGATCGGGCTCCGGCCCTCAAACTCAGAAATGTCCGCGCCAGCCACGAACGCTTTGTCGCCGGCGCCGGTGAGGACCACCACCCGGACATCCGCATCCGCGTGGAGCTCGTCGAGCAGGTCCAGGAGACGGGCCCGGGTGGCGCTGTCGAGGGCGTTCCGCTTCTCGGGGCGATTGATGATGAGGAGGGCGACCCGCCCGTGGATTTCCTTGAGGACGTACTGGGATTCGCTCATGATGTGGACCAGTCGTAGAAGCCGTGGCCGCTCTTCTTGCCGAGTTTGCCCTCGGCGACGAGGCGGCGAAGGATAGCCGGGGGCGCGAACCGTTCGGCGCCCAGAGCCTGGTGAAGGTAGTCGGCAATCCGGAGTCGTACGTCGAGGCCGACCAGGTCGGTCAGCTTGAGCGGGCCCATCGGGTGATTGTAGCCGAGTTCCATGGCGCGGTCGATGTCCGCGGCGCTGGCGACTCCCTCCTCGAGCATCCGCATTGCCTCGAGGCCGAGGGCAATGCCCAGCCGGCTCGATGCGAAACCGGGGGAGTTCCGCACCACGATTGGCTCCTTGCCCATGGCACGGACCACCGACAGCGCATCGGCCGTGGAGGCCTCGTCCGTATCGTCGTGCACCACGATTTCGACCAGCTTCATCAGGTGCACGGGATTGAAGAAGTGCATCCCGATGAGGCGTTCGGGGCGGGGAAGGTCCGCCGCGATGTCGGCGATGGAGATCGACGAGGTGTTCGTAGCGAGGAGCGCTGAAGGCTCAGCCCAGTCGCTGGCCTGGCTCATGACGTCACGCTTGACGTCGAGGTCCTCCAACACCGCCTCGATCACCAGGTCCGCCCCCTCGCACGTGGTACGCAGGTCGGTCGCCGTCCCCAGTCGCCCGAGGATGGCGTCACGTCCCGCTGCATCGAGCTTGCCGCGCTGGACCGCACCATCGAGCGTCTTCGCGATTCGCGCGAGCGCGCCCTGCAGCGCCTCGGGGTGGGCGTCGGTCAGGGTGGTGGGCCAGCCCGCCGTGGCGGCCGCCTGGGCGATGCCGGCTCCCATGGTGCCCGCGCCGATGACGGCGACCCGCGTCGGAAACCCGCTCATGCCGCCACCGCCAGTCGGTCGGGATAGTTGCCGCAGAGTCCATCGACCCCCATCACGCCCAGCCGTGCCGCGGCGATCCGGTCGTTGACGGTCCAGGCGATGAGCCGGGCGCCGGCGGCGTGGACGGTATCCACCAGGTCCTGATCGATCATCGTCCATTCCTGCCAGAGGGTGGTGGCGCGTGCGAGGCGGAGCATGCCGGCCGGATCCACGACCCGTGCCACCAGGAGCGCTCCCAGTGGAAGGGCTGGGCGTTGCCGGGCCAGGCGAGCCGTGATGCGGTGGTCGAAACTGTGGACGGCGTACCGGGAGGGAAATGGGCCGGCATCGAGCGTGGCGAGGAGCGCAGCATCGTACTCCGGGGGCAACGCCTTCACCTCGACCCAGACATCCCGGTCACCAATCACTTCCAGCGCCGCCGCGAGCGACGGAACAGACTCTCCGTTGGAGAGGAGCGACGCGGTGGCCTCGGCCATCGTCAGGGTATCGAGCGGACGGCCTCCTGTGAGGACGGGATCGTGATGCACCACGATCCCGCCATCCGCGGTGGCGTGAACGTCCAGCTCGACGCCGTCCACTCCCCGGGCGACCGCCTCACGAAAAGCGGTCGGAGAATTCTCGAACGCGTAGCCGGAGGCGCCCCGATGGGCGATTACCAGCGGCCGTGTCAGTTGTTCTCCTCCAGCTTCCGAAACTCGATCCAGTTCCCCTCGTTGAGCAGGTCCTTGAGGAGGGCACGGTCAGCGTCGTTCGGCAGTACCGATGCGAGGTACGCCGGATACTTTGCGGCGTCGACCGACTCGCCAGTGATCGTGTAGTGCTGCCGGGCGTAGAGTCCGATATTGCGGTTGAACTTCACGTCCGGCACGATCAGATACTGGTTCGGGTCGGGGATCGCAGTATTGAGCCGGTCAACGAGCCGGGTGATCTCCTGTCGATAGAGTTCGCGGCTCGCCTCGTTGAGGTGCGCCAGGTTGGCCGTGTCCTCCGTTTCGCGCTCATCGAAACGGCCCTTCAGCCCCCAGACATACGCCCAGTGTGCGCTGGAGGAGTTGTCGGTGCCAAAGAGATCAAACGCCGTGGGCACCCATTTGTTGAAATACCGCTGCATCACCGCCGGCGGCACCCGACCAGCCCGGAGAATCCGGCGCAGGCCGTTGTTGCCGGTCCCGAGGTGGAAGCTCTCCTCCTTCAGCATCGGCGCCATCGAGCGGGCGAGGGGGTGGAACGAGGAGGTCGACAGCATCTGCAGCTGGAACTTGCCGTCGCGGTCGATAAACTGAGTGTAGGTGAAGAAGTCGAGCCAATTCTCCACAATTTCGTTGAAGGAGCCGAGGAGGCGTTCCCCCTCATCCGCGCGACGGTCGAGCAGCTTCTGTGCTTCGCGCTTGCCCTCGTCGCCGAAGTGCGTGCAGAGCAGGTAAGACATCTGCCACCCGTGGCGCATTTCCTCGCTCATCACGCGCATCAGCGAAAAGAGGTCGTAGTCGCTCGGGGCCCGTTCGAGGAGCGCGCGCTGCTGCTCCACCGATGCAAACTCGGTGTCGCCCTGAAAGACAATCAGGTTGAGCAGCGCGTCGCGAATGCGCTGGTCGGGGATGTGCATGATGCTCGGCCACTTGGTTTGGCCCTTGTAGTGACCAAACTCGATCGTCCCGGCCTCGGGCTCGCCGAACTTCGCGTCGAACCCGACCTTCCGGAATGGCGTGCCGGCCATCTCCCTCTCGGAGATACCGATCGACTCCTGCCAGTAGCGAAAATAGTCGATCCAGTCGTCAAAGTTGTTCACCTTCCGCATGTCGTCCTCACCGTCCGAAAAATTCAGGAACTCGTTTGGCGTGGTACGCCTGCAGCCCTTCGGCGGCGTCCTCGCTGCGAAATGACTCTTGGCAATGTCGTGCTTCGATCACCAGCGACTC
>SPDF01000111.1 GCA_004525055.1 Gemmatimonadales bacterium
AGCAGGTCAACGCCGGTCGGTCCGTCGAGCGCGATCAGCGGGACCCGCATGTCGCGCACCCGTTCGATGAGCGATGCGGCCGGGCCCCGGGGCGCCCCCGAGGCACCCGTCCCGAGCACGGCGTCCACGGCCAGGGCCACCATCGGCCAGGGGCCGTCGGGTGACAGCGGCCGAACGCCCTCGGCGAGCGCGATCGCGCGGACATGTGCGGTGAGGGGGGATGGCGCGCCGGGAAGCGATGCGACCCAGACCGGGACATGGTGCCTGTGGAGGGTTCGGGCGAGTACCCACCCGTCGCCGCCATTGTTGCCGGTTCCCGCCGCGACGAGTACGCCACCACGCAATGCGGGACCAAACCGCGCCGCCACGACCGCCGCGCAGGCCCGCCCTGCGGCATCCATCAGTGTGCCGACGTTGATGCCGCCGGCTTCCGCCTGTCGATCCCACTCGGCGGATTGTGCGGGGGTAAGTACCGGGATGTGCATCGTCACGGTTCCGTTTCTGTCATTGCGAGGAGGCCCTGCAAGGGGCCGACGAAGCAATCTCGAACCAGATTGCTTCGGCCGCTCCGCGGCCTCGCAATGACAAAACGCATACTACTTGAATGACTGACCTATGACCCGCCCAAACGAGATCTCGCCGTTGTCGATCCGCAGGTTGAATCCGCATTCCGGATTGGTGCAGACCCAGGCCTTGTAGGTGATCGGGGCCCCTTCGCGACCGTAGTCCGACAGCGGGATGAGCTTTCCATCGGCGCATTTTTGACACGGCGGCCAGTCTTTCCCTTCCATGTGTCCCTCCCGGGCTAGGTCTCGAGCTGTTCCGACGCGGCACCCTTCCAGACGTAGCCGGTCCGGAACGCCTCTGCGAAATCGTACACACCAACGAACTCATCCGCGGAATCATCAGGCTGGGCCACCAGCAACCCCGCTTCGACGAGCGTGAATACGACGCGCCCGACCGCATCGGTGGAGGTGATGCCCCAATGATCCAGCACCGACGGCGCGAGGAGGCCGAACTGTTCCCAGGCCAAGTCGCGGCAGGCCCAGGCAACCTCGGCGCCCGCGAGATGCCGCCGCGCCGGGAGTCGGGACTGCACATGCTCGATAGCGCCGAGCACGAAAAGGTAGGCGCGCTCGTCGAACGGACCGCCCCGCGAACGGATGCGGGTCAGCACGTCGGCGACGAACGTGAGGTCGTTCACGCCTCGTCCGCCTGGTAGAGCGGGAAGGCACGGGCGAGTTCCTCTACCTCTCCACGGACCGTTTCGACCGTCGCGTCGTCCTGACCCACGAGGACGCGATCAATCAGCGTGGCGATGCGCTTCATCTCTGACGTCCCCATGCCGCGGGTCGTGAGGGCGGGCGTGCCGAGTCGGATGCCGCTCGTCACGAACGGCGACTCCGGATCGTCCGGCACAGTGTTCTTGTTGACGGTAATCCCCGCGCGGTCGAGCAGTTTCTCGGCGACCTTGCCGGTCAGCCCCTTGGGCCGGAGATCGACCAGCATCAGGTGCGAATCGGTGCCGCCCGACACAATGTCGAACCCACGGCTCTGCAGCGCGACGGCGAGCGCCTTGGCATTCTCAACCACCTGGCGCGCATAGACGCGGAAGCCGGGCTCCAGCACCTCCCCGAACGCCACCGCCTTCGCGGCAATGACATGCATCAGCGGACCACCCTGGTGCCCAGGGAAGACGGACTTGTCCACCTGCTTGGCGAGTGCCTCGCCGCAGAGAATCATCCCGCCGCGTGGGCCGCGAAGCGTCTTGTGGGTGGTGCTGGTGGCGACATCGGCAAACGGTATGGGCGACGGGTAGACGCCGCCGGCAACCAGCCCCGCGAAATGCGCCATGTCCACGAGCAGGTAGGCCTCGACCTCATCGGCGATGCTGCGGAACACCTCAAAGTCTATGATCCGTGCGTAGGCGCTGCCGCCGGCAATGATCAGCTTGGGGCGCTCGCGGCGGGCCATGTCACGGACGGCGTCATAGTCGATCAGCCCGGTGGCCGGATCGACCCCGTACTGGACCGCGCGAAAGATCATGCCGCTGTGGTTGACCGACGCGCCATGCGTCAGGTGGCCGCCATGCGGCAGCGACATCCCCATGAGGAGATCGCCCGGCGCAATGAGCGCCATGTACGCCGCGAGGTTGGCCTGCGCGCCGCTGTGCGGCTGCACGTTGGCGTGCTCCGCGCCGAAGATGCGCTTGACCCGCTCGATGGCGAGTCGCTCGACCTCGTCGACCACTTCACAGCCGCCGTAGTACCGGCGCCCGGGGTACCCCTCCGCGTATTTATTGGTCAGCGGCGTCCCCATCGCATCGATCACGGCCCGGCTGGCGAAATTCTCGCTCGCGATCAGCTCGAGCCCGTCCCGCTGGCGGCGCAGCTCGCGGTCCACGATGGCGGCGACGGCTGGATCGGCCTCCCGCAGGCCGGCGGTATTGTGACGCGTCACGTCCCCTCCCCTTCCTCGATCTTGGCGACCCGACGGCTGTGCCGGCCCCCCGCGAACGGAGTGTCCAGCCAGCGCTTGAGAATGTCCACCGCTTGCACGTCCGTCACGAATCGCGCCGGAAGCACCAGCACGTTGGCGTCGTTGTGCTGACGCGCCAGTTCGGCGATTTCCGGCGTCCACACCACGGCCGCCCGCACCCCGGGGTGCCGATTGGCCGCGTACGCCATTCCGAGCCCGGTCCCACAGAGCAGCACACCGCGGTTCACCTCGCCCCGCGCCACCTTCTCCGCGAGCGGATGGGCGAAATCGGGATAGTCCACCGACTCGGCGCCAGTGGTGCCGAGGTCGAGCGGCGAGTACCCGAGCGCGGACAGCTCGCGCTTCAACCGCTCCTTGAGCTCGACGCCAGCGTGGTCGGACGCGATGGGGATGATCTCTGGCATGTATGGCAATGTAGTTGAACCGCGGGGAAGCGGGGAAGCGGGAACGCCCCCTCCCCGCTTCCCCGCTGGACGCCTAGGCAGGCATCCACATCGGCCGCATCCCGCCGACCTGCTGCAGCCGCTTTTCGGCCAGGCGGTCGGCGGCGAGGTACGACGGGATCTTGTTCGAGGCGGCGAGATCGTAAATGCGCAGCAGGGTGTCGTAGATCTCCCCCGCCTTGTTCTTCGACCGCTCCGCGGTCCAGCCGTGAATCTCACCGTAGACGTTGATCAACCCACCGCCGTTGATCACGAAATCTGGCGCGTAGAGAATCCCCTTCGCGTCCAGGGCGTCGCCATGTCGCTCCTCGGCGAGCTGATTGTTGGCGCCGCCGGCCACGATGCCGACCTTCAGCCGCTTGAGAGTGTCGTCGTTGATCGTGGCGCCGAGCGCACAGGGCGCGTAGATGTCGGCAGCCTGGTCGTAGATCTTGTCCGGCGCCACCGCCGTCGCGCCAGTCTCCTTGACCACTTTCTTCACCTTCGCCTCGTCCACGTCCGCCACGACCAACTTGACGCCCTCGGCCTTGAGGTAGGTGCAGAGGTACTGGCCCACGTGGCCGCATCCCTGCACGAGCACCGTCTTCCCGCTCAAATTGTCACTCCCCCACTTCGCCTTGGCCGTCGCCTTGATGCCGACGTAGACGCCGTGCGCCGTGACCGGCGACGGATCGCCGGACAGGCCAGTCAGCCCCGCCACGTGGTGGGTCTCATAGTGCACAAACTCCATGTCCGCCGGGCTGGTGCCGACGTCCTCCGCGGTGATGTACCGCCCACCGAGCGATTCGACGAAGCGCCCGTGCGCGCGGAAGATGGCCTCGCGGTCGGTCCGCTTGTTGTCGCCGATGATGACGGACTTGCCGCCCCCGAGGCTGAGCCCCGCCACCGCGGCCTTATAGGTCATGCCGCGGGCGAGGCGCAGCGCATCGGTGATGGCGGCATCGGTCGAGTCGTACTGCCAGAAGCGGGTGCCGCCGAGGGCGGGGCCAAGGGTGGTGTCGTGGATGGCGATGATGCCGAAATAGCCGCATGCGGGTTCGTGGCAGAAGACCACCTGCTCGTGCCCGTATCCGGCAATGTCCTTGAAGAGATCCATGGCAACGCTCACTGGGAAATGGCGGTTGAGGGACCGGCCAGGAGAGTCCGGCCGATCGTCGACAGCGTCACTTGGCGTACTCGTAGAACCCGCGGCCGCTCTTTCGGCCGAGATACCCCGCTGCCACCATGCGGCGAAGCAACGGGCAGGCCCGGTACTTGTCATCGCCGAGCCCGCGGTGCAGCACTTCGAGAATCGCGAGGCAGACGTCGAGTCCGATGAAGTCTGCCAGGGCGAGCGGCCCCATCGGGTGGGCCATGCCCAGCTTCATGACGGTGTCGATCGACTCCGGCGTCGCCACCCCCTCCATGACGCAGAAGATGGCCTCGTTGATCATCGGCATGAGGACCCGGTTGGAGACGAATCCGGGATAGTCGTTCACTTCGACCGGCGTCTTCCCCAGGGCCCGGGAGGTCTCCATGGTCCAGGCGGCTGTCTCGTCCGTCGTGGAATGGCCGCGAATGATCTCCACCAGTTGCATGACCGGCACCGGATTCATGAAATGCATGCCGATGACCTGGCCGGGGCGCTTGGTCCGCGCCGCAATCTCGGTGATGGAGATCGAGCTGGTGTTGGTCGCGAGGATCGCCTCCGGCTTCGCGATCCGGTCGAGCTCGGCAAAGAGCGCAAACTTGACGTCTGGACGCTCCGAGGCGGCTTCGACGACAAGGTCGGCCGCAGCCGCCGCGTCGAGCGAGAGATGCGCGGAGATGCGCCCCATCACCTCGTCGGCGAGGGTCGCCGTGAGCGTCCCTTTCTTGACCTGCCGGTCGAGGTTGCCACGAATGGTGGCCATCCCCCGGTCGAGTGCAGGCTGGGCGACATCGATAAGCGCCACCTGCCACCCATGCTGGGAAAAGACGTGGGCGATGCCGTTACCCATCGTCCCGGCTCCCACGACAGCCGCTCGCTTCATACCTCCCCCTCCTGCTTCGGTATCCACCGTGACACAAGGATGATGGCGCCGATCGTGGCCACCGAGGCCAGGATCCCACCTTCCGGTCCAAAAGCGCCGCCGCTCACCCAGGCGGGTCCACCAGGCTGGTATTCCAACAGGGGAATCGCCAGCGGGAGGCCGCTCACCGGGGCGCCGAGCGCCGCCAGCGACAGATTCCACCCGAGATGCGCACCCCACGCCGCCCAGATCCCCCCCGGAGTGAAGAACACCGCGCCGAGCAGGACGCCAGCGAGGCTGATGTTCACGAGCCCCAGCAGCGTTGCGTCCGGATTCCCGAAGTGAGAGAGCCCGAACAGCAGGGAGGTGGCCACGACCGCCTGCCATCGACCGATCACCCCGGCAAGGAGCACGAGCGGCAGGCCGCGAAACATGATCTCCTCACTGAGGGCCGGCAGGCTCAACGCCGCGGCGGTCAGGGTGGCAGAGCGGAACCAGCCGAAGAGCGTCCCCTCCCCCATCGTCCAACTCGCGCCGGCAACCGCCAGCCCCATCACCATCGCGAGGGCGGCTGCCAGGAGTCCCAGCACCATCCCCTGCCCGAACCACCTGCCTCGCCTCGGTTGCCCATCCCAGCGCAGGTCTTCCCACGTGCGTCCCAGGACCCGGTGCCCGAGGTGGTAGGTGGCGAAGCCGAACCCGATGATCAGGCCCGCGCCCTGTGCCATAGCCTGCCAAAGCCCTGGAACGAGGAACCAATCGGGATCGACCTCGCCCGTGATGAGGGCGCCGATCGCCACCGACGCGACGAGACCGATCACGAATCCCTCGACGCCAAAGGCGATCGACCAACCGATCGCCTTGAGCAGGCCCTTCCAGCCAGTGCCGATCTCGCGTCGGCTCAAAGCAGGTTGGCCAGCTTCGGCGAAATTCGAGTGACCAACGCCGCGGCGAGTGCCACCTTGAGGAGGCCCATCGGCAGGAACGGCAGCGAACCGAGCTGGAACGCGGTCACCGGGTCACCGGTCAAGATCGCGAGTTGCGCGACGCCACCGGCATGAATGATCAGCAGG
>SPDF01000281.1 GCA_004525055.1 Gemmatimonadales bacterium
CCCCGTACCGCGCCCAGTCCCCGCCCTGCTGCGCCTCGATCGCGGCCTGCTGGCCGAGGCGCGGCGGCGCTACCAGGCCGCGATCGAGGCGCAGCAGGGCGGGGACTGGGCGCGGTACGGGGATGAGTTGAAGAGGCTGGGGGAGATTCTGGAGCGGCTGGCTCGGCAGCCCTAGCCTGTCATTGCGAGGCGCCAGTTTCCACACCACTCGGAACGGCTACCAACCCAACAGGAATTGCCAATGCTCGCCGGGTGCCCCGGTCGGCATCAAGGCCGATTCCTCGGGCGGGTTCAGCATTGCGGTCGGCGCTACGGTGACCGGAACGCGCAGTCCTCAGCCGATCACCGCCCAATGGGGCTTGGTGAGCCGTTGCAGGCACTGATCCATTCTCAGCGTTATCCTGAATCTGGCCACCAGCCGCCAGCCTCCCGCTCGCCGTAATCCTGCGGCACTTCTGGCGTGACAGGACGCAAACGGGAAGGATTCCGCGCACGACTCCGACTCGGCTGACGAGAAAGCTCCCTTTGGTAGCGCGTTGTGGACAGATGAAATAGCAGGACTGCCGTGATCCATCGCGAAGCAGGGCCGGGTACTGCAAAGCCTCTATTCGTGAGTTCGATTCTCACCGGCGCCTCTTGTGCCACGACGACGTAGGCCCTCCACGCGGAGGGCCTTTGTCGTTTTGCCATAAATGTTTCCGTAAATTGACGATGCGTCTGCCTGCCGACCCTCTCGTTGCTGGGATCGGAATGCCAGAACGCGCGCACAGCTGTGCGCGCCTACCGTATCCTATACCGCCAGTCGGTGATTCCCTGCCCCGTCGCGCTCACACTGAACGGGCTCGACACTCCCGCTTGCAGCGCAGGGAGTGTCGCGCTGACAGTCGTCACCACGTTCCCGGCGGCATCGAGGAATTCAAACACCAGGGCGACCGCCGTCGCGGGGGCCGCGGCCCCCGCGGGCGTCTTGCCACTGCGGCCGGTGGCAGTGCCACTGAGCGTGACGTTGGCGCCGCTGACCTGAAGCTTCAAGTCCTCCAGGTTCGCGGGCAATGCATCGAGTTCATTCGATAGCCGCTCCAGCTGGTCCCGCTGGTTGGTCCAGAGATAGCCCTGGTTCTGAAAGCGCCGCGCGGTCTCACTGAGCGGCTCCAGCGCCACGATCCGGCCCGCGACCTCCGCCAGCTTCGGCGCGTTGTGGAGCCCGTAATAGGTGGCCGCCAGGTTGCGCAGCGCCACCCGGTTGTTGGGCTCCTGAGTGAGGGCGGCCTCGAAGTCCTCAGCCGCCTTGGCCTGCTCGTTGGCCTGATAGTGGGCCGCGCCCCGGTTGATGAAGTAGTTGGCCGACGAGGTGTCGGGACCGGCCCCTCCCGCGGCAGTCCCGCCTTCCCGCAGGACCATGTCGGCGCTGTCCACCTGGCCGATCTCCAGGTACGCGGCCGCGAGATACTGCCGGGCCGACCCGGCGTCTGGCCGATAACCGATGTGGGCCCGGAGCAACGGGATCGCTTCCTGGTAGCGCTTGGCATTGTAGAAGACCATGGCGAGGCTCATGGTCGCGCTGTTGCGGCCGTCGTTGTCTCCCGAGGCCTGCGCCCCGCTGATCATCTGGCCGTAGTACACCGCCGCGCTGTCCACCTGGTCGGACTGGGCAAACATGGACGCCAGCCGTTGCCGCGCCAATGCCGATGAGCGATCATCCCCCCCGATGTTGGCCGCCTTTCGGAAATACACGATGGCGCTGTCCGGCTGGTTGCCCAGTTCGAACAAGGTGCCCACCTCCATGACCGCAGTGGCGCTGCCGGGATCGATGACTGCGGCCAGCCGGTACACCGTCAACGCGGAATCATTCTTCTCCGCCTGGAGCAGCAGGCCGGCCGGCTCCCGGAGGGCCAATGCCGTCGCCCGGCGAAAGCCCAGGATTTCGTCCTTGCAGGCCGGCGCCAGCGCCTCCGCCTTGCTGAAGGCGCTGTCGGCTCCCACCACATCAGCGCGGAGGAGGTAGACCCGGCCCAGGTAGTACCAGGCCGCGGCATTCTCGGCCTGTCCGTTGTCCTGGATTGCCTCGAGCAGCACCCGCTCGGCGTCGCCCAGCAGCCGGGAGCGATTCGCCGCGTTGACCGTCGCGGTGCTCAGGTACGTCGCACCGCTACCCACTTTGAAATGGCCGCTCTTGATGCCGCACGCCGCAGGCTCGTATCGGGTTGGCTGCGCTGAGACAATCGCGGCGCGATAGTCGGTCTGCTGGGCGGCTGCCCCGGCAGGCAGGGCGGCGGTCAGGAGCAGGGCAGTGCGGAGAAACCTCGGCATGGCATCCTCCAGGGGGGGGCGACAACCATAAGGCCAAATTGAGGGCGACGCTAGATCAGGATCTCTCAATCACTCAATCCCTTCAATCTCTTCAATCCCTTCAATCCACTCAATCACAACATCCCTCTCCTCTTGCGCTGGGTGTACTGCCCCACCACCGCTTCGGCCGCCCGCCGGGGCGGCACGTCGAGGGTCAGCACCCCTTTGCGCCGCATCTCGCTCGGCGCCTCCTCCCGGGCAAACAACAACTCCTCCGCCGCGGCCCGCTCGAAGGCCTGGCCCGGGCTCGAGGGACGTTGCGAGCTCAGCTAAGTGCAATCCTACACAACTATCCAGCATGAACTGCGAGGACGCCCCCTCTGGTAAGGCGTTGCCGACAGCGAAATTAGCAGAGTAGCTGTGATGCATCGCGAAGAAGGGCGGAGAATTGCAGACCCTCTATTCGCGAGTTCGATTCTCGCCGGCGCCTCTTATGCCACAACGACTTAGGCCCTCCACTCGGAGGGCCTTTGTCTTTTTTCCGCAAGTTTTGCCGTATATTGACGCTGCGTCTACCTGCCGACCCTCTCGTTCGCGTCGGGGGGCGGTGGTTCCCGTAGTCCAATACCGGATCATCGCCAAATCCGCAGCGTAAGCAGGGTCCCTGCCAATTTGGACTGCAAAGCGTGCAGCTTTTCGCGTTGGGGTAGTCCCGGCCCGAGCAGGTACCGTGGTGTCGGTCGCGTGGTTAGGCCGTTGCCTGCTCGCAGTCTTACCGACTTAGGCTTCGAGTCGTATCTTATCGGAGCAGGCCTATTGGCCGCTGTGCAGTCCAATAGACGTTAGGC
>SPDF01000152.1 GCA_004525055.1 Gemmatimonadales bacterium
CTCCAGCACTCCGTTATACACCCCCTGCGCGTACATCTTCTGCCCCAGGGGGGTGCGGAGCGCCGATTCCTGCTCCGGGATCGCCATGAACATCGCCTCGGTCAGGATGGAGGGCATCCAGGTCGGGCGCACCAGGGCCAGGTCGCCCCGGCCGACGCCGAGGTCGCGGAGTTCGAGCCGCTTGACCAGCGCGGTCTGCACAGACCGGGCAAAGGCGGCGCTGCGCGGCTGGTTATAGAAGACGCTGGTCCCGCTGTTGGTGATAGGGTTCACCCCGTCGGGGAGGGCGTTGTTGTGGACCGAGATGAGCAGGTCGGCGTCCATGCTGTCGGCAAAGAAGGGACGGAACGCGAGGTCCACCGACGTGTCGGTGGTGCGGGTCATCAGGACCTCTGCTCCGCCCGCCTCGAGCATCTCCTGCAGCTTCAGGGCGACGCCGAGGTTGGCTTCCGCTTCCTTGTACCCGGTGGGGCCGGTGGCGCCGCCGGGCGGGTGACCAGCGTCCACCACGATCCGCACCCCTGCGAGGGGGCTGGACTTCTGGATAGCCGGCGGCCGCCGAATCTCCAGCATCAGGTCGGTCCGGTCCCAACGGGTGCGGTAGCCCCACACCGATTGCGTCAGGTCGAGCGTGATGGTGACCTCGTCCGCCGTCTCCTGTTCCCAATCCATCTGCTCGACCAGCGAGTCGGATCCGCCGTAGCGCATCCAGTTCACGTCGGCCGAGGCGCCGTACAGGCGTACAGTAATGGACGACTCGGTTTCGGAAACGAGATACGGCACCCGCGCGCTCAAGGGAATTCGCAGCGTGGCGCTCTTCGGCGCGGAGGTGAGCGATACCGATCCGACGATCGCCTCGAGTGGGGGAGTCCCCGCCGGCAGGGCGTGGGCGTCGGCCGCGGTGATCCAGGCGAGCGACGTCGCGGAGAGCGCCAGGCGGAGGTCGCCGTTGAGCCGACCGGAGACGTTAGCGCGCGTGCCTCCCGGGAAGAACCAGTGATAGGTGGCGCCGGGCGCGGCGCGACCGACCGTGAGCCGATCGGTCGTTCCCGTTCGCGCGGTGTCGTCGTCCAGTTCGACCACGACGGGCAGGCTGTCGAGCAGCGACACGCGGAGCGGCCACCTGACCCGCACCGTGTCGGCGCCCTTGATGGCCTCCACGATCGCCAGAAGGGTGTCGGCCCCTTCGGCGCTTCGCCGCCGGCAGCAGGAGCAGCCGGGGCAGCCGGGCGCCATCTCCACCCCGAGCAAGGGCCCGGGGTCGGCGCCAAACGCCGCGCCGCGGACGACACCCACATATCTGTCGGCGCGGACCGACCGCGCCAGACTGGCGGTGTCACGATCGAAGGCACGCACCCCCCAGGACACATCGTCATAGCCCACGGAGTTGGCCAGCGGCACCACCGTCCCATTGGGGAGCACCATTCGCACCTCCGACCCTTCCGCGGCGCGGACCGAGAGCGGGAGGTACTCGTCGGCCGGCCACCAGACCCGTCCCCGCGGCTTGAGCGAGAGTGAGTCGATCCAGAGCGGCGTCGTTGGGGGTTCGGCGCGCACCGTGCGCCGTATCTTGTAGACCAGCGAGTCGCGGGAGCCGTCGGGCCGCGCTGCCCGGAGCGTGAACGACATCACGCTGTCCTTGGGAAACGGCAGCCAGGCGAGGTAGGCGCCGTTGGGCCACACCTTGACCGAGTCGCCGTTGATCGTGAGCCGGGCATCGCCGGTCCCGGTACTGCCGAAGATGAACGAGTCATCCCGGGTCGTGGAGACGACGTCGCTCTTGGCCGGGTAGACCACCGTCAGCGCCAGCGGTCCCGTCGATTTCGGGATGGCGGGGAGGCGCCCCCGGTTCGGGTCGGTCGCGTTGGAGGCGCCCCTCTGCCTGTGCTGCTGGGCGCCCAGGGGCGCGGCGGCCGCGAGCAGGAAGAGGAGGGTCAGGAGTCGGAGAGAGTGCATCGGCGGAAGGTACTTCCAGCATGTCACTCGCGACAAGCGCACCCAGCCGGGAGCGGCATTCCATCCCGACGATTGACGCCCCTCCGGAGGCGACCTAGATTCCGCCTCCCCTCCTCTCCCCGGACCGGAGCACTCGTGACGCGCTCTTCCACCCCCTGCCCTACCGTAAGAACGCACCCGGTCCGGTGACAATTTCCCCCGTCCATGTGTCGGTCGCCGGCCTGACTGACGTCGGCCGCACCCGAGATCACAACGAGGACACCTACCTCATTGCTGACCTCAGCACTGGCGAGCTCTGCGACGCCACCGAGGTCCAGGTCTGCCCCGTCGGCCCCCGCGGCTCGCTGTTCATGGTGGCGGACGGGATGGGAGGCGCCGCGGCGGGTGAACTGGCCAGCGCGCTGGGGGCGGAAACCATCCACAATCACCTGATGAGGACCTGGGCCGCGGACGAGGACAGCAGCGGGGAGAGATTCGCCTTCCGGATGCGGGAAGCGGTCGAGGAAGCCAACCGGAAGATCCACGAACACGCCCTGGAGAACCCCGAGGTGAAGGGGATGGGCACCACGGTCACCGCGGCGGGGGTGTACGGTACCGACCTGTACCTCGCGCAGATTGGCGACAGCCGGGCCTACATGGTCCGCCGAGGGGTCGCGACGCAGCTCACGAAGGACCAGTCGCTGACCCAGCGCCTGGTCGACGCCGGTGAGATGACCGAGGAACAGGCCGAGAAGAGCGAGCGGAAGAACATCATCCTCCAGGCGCTCGGCCCCGACCCGGATGTACGGGTGGACCTGACGTACGAGGAACTCCGTCGCGATGACCTGCTGATCCTCTGCTCCGACGGATTGAGCGGCCAGGTGCGCCGGGAAGAGTTCGCCGAATACGCCGAGCGGTTCCCCGATCTCGCGAAACTCTCCAGTGCCCTCATCGAGCTTGCCAATACCAGGGGCGGGCCCGACAACATCACGGTGGTGGCGGCGCGGTTCGAAGGGGAGGGGCTTCGCGTCGGCACCACCGAGCAGGAACCGGGGCATCATGTCTTTGCACTGCCGGGCGATGAACCCCTCGAGAACGACATCCGCGTCGGGTTCCAAACCGGCGGGATCCGGATCGACCGGTCGCTGCAGATTCCCGTCCCCGCGGAACCACCGGCGCGGCCCCTGCGCCCCCGCCCACCGGTCGGCATTATCGGCACGGCGGTCCTCCTCGTCGCGGCACTGCTCTACTACCTGATCACGCGATGACGCCCCGGCTCGCCATTCTCTCCGGCGGCCTTGCCGGCACGGTCGCGCCAATTCCGGGCGCCGTCGCGAGCATCGGGCGCCATCCGACCTGCCAGATTCGTCTCGATGCCGAGCGCGACACCGAGGTGTCCAACCGGCACGCCGTCCTCCAGAAGAAGGACGGGGTGTGGATCATCCGCGACCTCGGCAGCATGCAGGGGACTTACCTCAACGGCCACCGGATCTCGGAGGAGCAGCCGCTGAACGACGGCGACCTCCTCCGCCTCGGCGCCGCGGGGCCCGAGATTCAGTTCCTCCTCTCCGACCGCGCGCAGGTGGCGGAACCGAGCCGCGAGCCGATGTTGGCCCAGCCCGGCAAGCCGATGATGAGCACCGAGGAGCTGGAACGGATCATGGAAGAGGAGCACGCGGCGCAGTTGGCGCGTGAGGCCGCTGCGGCCCTGCGGAAGCGCCGACTGCTCCGGAGCATCGGTGCCGTGGCGGCTGTCGTCGCCCTCGTGGTGGTCGCCTTGCTCTTCTGGCAGAAGCTGGCGGCCAGGCGGGCGGCGGGGGAAGCGCACCTCCTGATGCTGGCCCAGGCCGACAGCATGATGGCGAGCGTGGCGGCGGTGGAGGTGGCATCGCCGTTCATGCGGACCTCGCTCGACTCGGCACGCCAGGCGGCCACCCGGCTCCGCGCGGCCCTCGTCGAAGCGGGCCCGAATGCGCTGGCCAGCACCGCGATCATGAAGTCGCTCGACTCCGCCATCACCCGCGAGCGCGACATCGCCGAATCGGCGGAGTTCAATCCCGAAGCGGTCGCGGACGCCAGTGTCGCGGCAATCGGGCTCGTCATCGCGGAGTACGCCGACGGCCGCACCGCGCTGGCGACCGGATTCGCCATTCGGCGGGACGGCACCGGGGGCGTCCTGCTCACCACGCGCCGCGTGGTGCTCAATGAGGCGGGCCAGTCGCCGACACAAGTCACGGTGAAGATGCCCGGCATTGCGCAGCCCATTACCGCGCGCGTCCTCACCACGCATACGGTTGAAGACGTCGCCTTGCTCCGGGTGCAACAGCGCGGCGGCGTCCCGGTGGTCCAGGGGCTGGCGTGGCGGACACCCGCGGTCGCGGCCGGGAAGCCGGTGGCGATCGTCGGCTACCCGCCCCCGATCGAGCTCCCGCTCCGGAACGACTGGCGGCAAGTGACCCTCGCGTCGGCGCACAGCACCGGTACCGCGGCGCTCGTGGCGGCGGGGTTCATCACGGTGGATGCGTGGGGATTCCCGGTGAGTGCGGGCAGTCCGATCATCGACGGCGAGGGTCTGGTGGCGGGGATCATCTCGACGGCGGCCCCCTCGGCCGGCGGCAGACTCTACGACGCGGTGCCGGTGGAGTTCGCGCTGGAGCTGCTCGACCAATTGCAGTAGCAAGGCGGGGCAGCGGGGAAGAACAGAACAAGACGAGGGAGGGTCGAAACGAAGCCGGACGTGAGGGAAGACCGCCCACCCTCAGCGTTCCCTCCGACCCTCCGGCTGTTCTCCGACTCTCCTTCGTCTTGCTTTTACCCGGCCAACAAAATCCAGCCGATCAGCAGCGTCCCCCCAAGAATCGCGACCGACCACGCCAGCCAGCGGCGCGCATCGCGCACGCCGTCGTCGAGGGCGGTGAGATTGGTGCGGATGCGCACCGGGCCCCAGGCGCCGGCGGGCCGCACCCGCGCGTAGAACGCGTCGAGCGTCGCGGTCGATTCCGGCGCGGTCAGGAACATCACCGGCACCCAGATCGCCATGGCACCGAACGCCGAGAGCATCAGCCGCTGGCCGAAGGTGAACGCGGCGAAGGCGCTGGTCGAACTGAGGATGGCCAGGATGAGGCCAGCCACCATCGCGGCGATCTCGGCCCAGGCGTTGATCCGCCACCAGAACCAGCGGAGCAGGAGCACCAGTCCCGGCCCGGTGCCGATCAGGATGATGAACCGGAACACCCCACCCACGCTGTCCATGAAGAACGACACCAGCGC
>SPDF01000037.1 GCA_004525055.1 Gemmatimonadales bacterium
CCCTTTCGCCGCCTCGACCTCCCGACCCCAACCGCCATCCGGACGGGGAGCGGGATGCCAGGGCGCAACTACTGGCAGCAGCGCGCCGACTATGTCATACGAGCCACCCTCGACACCGTGGCTCGCCGCCTGACCGGTGAAGAAACGATCACCTACGCCAACAACTCCACGGACACCTTGCGCTACGTCTGGATTCAGCTGGACCAGAACGTCTTCAGCCAGTCCAGCCGGGGGACGGCCATCATGCCACCCAACACGCGGTTCGGCCCCCGGGGCGCTGATGGCGGCCTGACGCTGACTCGCGTGGCCGTCGGTGGGCACGTCGGCGCCGGCGGCAAGGCTCCCTGGCCGGCCACGGAGGCCTCGCACCAGATCAACGGCACGATGATGCGGGTCGACCTCCCCCGCCCCCTCCCACCGAAGGACCGTGTCACCCTCGAATTCGCCTGGTCATTCCCCTTCGACGCCGACATCACGAACCGGATGGGCATCGAGATGGTGGATGGGAGCTACGTCTTCGAGGTGGCGCAGTGGTATCCGCGCCTGGCGGTGTACGACGACGTGCGAGGGTGGAACACCGAGCAGTATCTCGGGCAGGGCGAGTTCTACCTCGAGTACGGGAAGTTTGACGTCAGCCTGACGGTCCCCGCGAACATGATCGTGGGCGCAACGGGTGTGCTCAAGAACCCGACCGAGGTCCTCACCCCCACGCAGCGCACCCGGCTGGCGGCGGCACGCACGAGCGAGTCGACCGTCCTCATCCGCGGCAAGGACGAAATCGACGACCCGGCGTCCCGACCCCAGCCTGCTTCGGGCATGCTGACCTGGCGATTCCAGGCCGACAGCGTACGGGACTTCGCCTGGGCGGCCGCCCGACATTTCATCTGGGACGCCGTTGGCGTGAACGACGGGAAGACGCTCGCCATGAGCCTCTACCCCCCCTCGGCCGACTCGATCTGGAACCAGTCAAGCCAGTACGCCAAATACGCCATCGAGGCCTACTCGAAGCAGTGGTTCCCCTATCCCTACCCGGTGGCGATCAATGTCAACGGTCCTGAGGGTGGGATGGAATACCCCATGATCGTGTTCTGCGGCAATCGGACGAACGCGCAGGCACTCTACAGCGTGACCGACCATGAATTCGGCCACACCTGGTTCCCGATGGTGGTCGGAAGCAATGAGCGGCTCTACCCCTGGATGGACGAGGGGTTCAACACCTTCATCAACTACTACAACTGGAAGCTGCGCTATCCCGACGCCCCGAATCGCCGCGGGAACGGCAGGGTCTACGTGGGGTATGCACTCTCGGGGCGCGAGGTCCCGATCATCACTCCGGCGGATCGCACACCCCGTCAGGTGCTCGGACAGGCGGCCTACAACAAGCCGGGATTCGGGCTGATTGTCCTCCGCGAACAGGTCCTGGGCCCCGAACGATTCGACCCGGCATTCAAGGAGTACATCCGCCGGTGGGCCTACAAGCACCCGACGCCGGCCGACTTCTTCCGCACCATGGAAGACGGCGTCGGTGAAGACCTCAGCTGGTTCTGGCGGTCCTGGTTCTATACCACCGAAACCCTCGACCAGGCGGTGGACTCGATCAAGGTCATGGAGCGCCAGGGTGCCCTCCTGTCGCGGGTCTACTTGAAGAACATCGGCCCGATGGTGATGCCGGTCGACCTGACACTCTACTTCGACGGCGCGCCGCCGGAACAACGCCGTCTCCCGGTCGAGATCTGGTATGGCGGACAGACCTTCATCCTGACGGTGCCCGGGCAGAAGGTCGTCGGTGCGTCGGTCGACCCCGCCGAGGTCTTCCCGGACGTTGACCGGACCAACAATCAGGCGGGAGAGGTCCCGAAGCCCACGCCGTAGCCGGACGGTGCATCCACAACGCAAACGGGGAGGCGCCGGCATCGGCGCCTCCCCGTTTGCCATGCCCGACCGGTCTCAGGGCACGAGCGATGTGATATCGAAGATCATGAGCGCCGGATTGGCGGGGTTCCGCGCCGCGAAGACATAGGTCTGCCCCCCGATCGTCTCCACCGTGGCGGTGTGGAGGCCCTGCGACACGAGGTACCGGGCCAGGAAGACCGGCTGACTCGGTGATCCGGCCAGGGAGTAGACGGCGAGGCCTGCGTTCGGCCCGTTTTCGGCGCTGAACACCAGGAGCTTGCCGTCGGCGCTCACCTGCACGTCGCTGACCGTCGTGATCCCGCTGGTGATGACGGAATCGACGAGGACCGGCGCGCCGGCACCGACCTGCCAGACCTTGACCGCATTGCCAGGCTGGATCCCGCGATTGCCCCATCCCCCCGTGTAGCCGTAACCGCCCTGCACCCAGAGGTCCGAGGTGAAGCGCTCGGGGACGTTGTTGCCCCCGCCCACGACGGAAAAGCTTCCGCCGTTGTAGCGCAGCCGCCAGAAGCCACTCACCATGTCGGAGGCGAAGATGTCGCCTCCCTCGTACTGCATGACGCCCCACACGAAGGTGTTCCCGGCACCGCCCGGCTGGATGCGCGCCAGTTCCCGGCTCGCCAGATCGGAGGGGAGCGCCCCGGAAATATCGAGCGCCACGACCCCGCCATTGTAGAACGCCGCGTAGAGGATCTCCGCGTTTTCGTCGACCCAGAAGTTGTGGGCGCCCGCCCCCGCGAGGGTGTAGCTCCCCACCTCGACGGGTGCGGCAAGGTTTGACACGTCCACGACGTGGATGGATCCGGAACTCGAGGAGCCGACGCTTCCGGGGCCCTCCTCGCCGACGAAGAGGTATTGCTTCGAGCCGCCTGGGGAGTGATACCACCACGCGTTGTGCGCGTTGCCGCCGGCGGTCTTGACCGAGCCGACCAGTCTCGGGAGGTTGATCGTCCCGCCGGCCATGCCGTTCCCCACATCGTAGATGAATACGCCCTCGTCCCACACGCAGAGGAAGGCGAGGCCATCCCGGACGAAGGTGTCATGGAGTCCGTAGTTCGCCGGCACACCCACGCTGCTCGTGAGACGGATTCCGACCGTGGCGGTCGACGTGAAGGAAATCGACACAGCCGCCACGCTGGTCGAGGTGGCCACGACCGTCTGCGTGGCTCCGGCAGCACCGAGGGTATGGACGGTGCTCGCTGCGCCGGAGGTGCCCGTGAGGCTGGAGGACACCGACAACGTGCCTCCCCCGGAGGCGACGGCCCAGTCGACGGTCGCGCCGACCACCGGATTGTTGAACTCATCCTGCACCGTGACCGCATAGGCGAGCGGCAGCGGGGATCCGGCCCACCCGGTCTGGCCATCACCAGTGCTCTTCTTCAGCTGAGTCGCGGGGCCGGCCACCGCGGTAACCGTGAAGTCGGCCGGGGTGTTTCCAACGCCGTCGGCGGTGGCCCGGGCGCGCTGGGACCCGGCGATCTGACCGAGGGTCAGCGTGGCGCTTGCCTTACCATCGGCATCCGTCGCGCTCGACGCCGGAATGCTGCCCCCGCCGCTGACCACGGACCAGCTCACCGACACGCCCGCCTCTGGACTGCCGGCGGGGTCGGTAACACGGGCAGTCAGCTGCACCGCGGTCGTTACCGGCGCGGTCTGGCCGTCGCCGGCGGACACGGAAATGACCCGGGTCGGCGGGGGTCCGGCGCTGTCTGGTCCGCCACAACCCGCCACGAGAAGGAGGGTCGCCGCAGCCCATGAGACGGAGGAGTGTGTTGGTATGCGCATCATGGCATCTCAGTGTTGGTGAGAAGTTGAGACCCGCGGGGGCGCATCCGCAGACACGCCGTAGCGGCCCATCTTGTGGGTGAACGCCGTCCGTCCGAGCCCGACCGTCAACCCTAGGCTCACTCCCCAGAACCTCGTCCCGTCGTACCAGAGCGCCGGGTCGAACACCCCAGGACCCGCCGCCGACACCGAGACATACGAGACCTCGACAAAGGGACGGAGCCGCGCCACCCCGCCGTCGGCCAGGAGGTCCCGGCCGATCCCGACGGTGTTGAGCGTCCATTGTGTCGTTCCGAGGATTGCATCCTCGAGGTGAGGCCGAACGCTGCGCGTCGGCTGGGCGAAGATCCGCTCCTCCTCGGGCCGCTTGGTGCTCTCGAACTGATAGTACAGGCGCGTGGGCCCGAGGTCCCAGGACATCTCGGCAAGGAACGAATCGAAGCGAAACAGGCCGTCACCCTCAGTGGTCTCCGCCCACTCCGCGAGCGCGTAGAACGGATGACCGCCGAGCGGCCGGGTCCACTGGGCGGAGGCGTGCCACTTGGTCTGGTCGGTCCCTGATCCGGCCCGATGCTCGGGAGAGTGCACTGCAGCATAGGACGCCTCGAGCTGCAGCCCCTGCACAGGGAAGGCGGTCAGTCGAGCCGACCAGGAGTCGCCGAATCGATCGACATTTGGAGACTGCTGGGGGTACTCGGGCTCGTCTCCGTTGAACAGGGACACCTCCGCCATCACCGGGCCAACGAGAATGCCGCCGGTCAGCACGGCCCGCTCCAGGATCTGGCTCCAGTGATGGTTGACGGGATAGCGAAGCGTGAGGCGGTCCGACGGGTCGTCGCTCCCGAATGCGGCGAACCCCTTCCCCCCGCTCAGCGAGAGCTCGGTCGATCCAAGGTGCCCCACGCCGGACACCATCAGTTCGTGGATGACGGTGTGGGGATGCCGCCGATCGACGAACCCCTCACCCCAGCCACCGATGGTCAGTTCGCCGTCCGGGATGGTCCAGGCCTCGAAATTGATCGTGCTCGTGACCCGCAGTGCGCGATTGTACGCCGTGGCGTGCGCCATCAGCATCGGCTGGACCAGTCGCACCTGAAAGGCATCGCCGCCGAGCGGCTCGCCGCTGGAATAGATGCCGGTTACGATGCCCCGGCCGGCGATAGTGGCGGAGGTCGAGCCGCCCTGCCCGCGCACGGTGGCGGGCAGGGCGGCAAGGATGAGCACGAGGGAGAGCGCGGCGCGGATCAGGAGGATCCAGCCCCCGCCGACTCCGGTCGCGCCCGGAACGTGGCGACGCGGAAATCGCGGTTCATCCGCGCGATCGTCTCCAGGCTGATCTCCTTGGGGCAGGCCGTGGTGCATTCGCCGTAGTTCGTGCACCCGCCAAAGCCCTCGAGGTCCATCTGGGTCACCATTCCGAGGGCGCGCCGATCGCGCTCCGGCTGCCCCTGCGGCAGCAGGCCCAGGTGCGACACCTTGGCCGCCGTGAAGAGCATGGCGGAGGCGTTGGGGCAGGCGGCGACGCAGGCGCCGCACCCGATGCACTGGGCGGCATCCATCGCACTCTCGGCATCTTGCTTCGGCACAAGAATCGTGTGCGCGTCGGGGGCGTTGCCGGTCGCGATGCTGACGAATCCGCCGGCCTGGATGATTCGGTCGAGTGGGGAGCGATCGACGATCAGGTCGCGCAACACCGGGAAGGCCCGGGCCCGCCACGGCTCGATCACGATCTTGTCGCCGTCCTTGAAGCTGCGCATGTGCAGCTGGCAGGTGGCGGTCCCGGCCATCGGGCCATGGGCACTCCCGTTGATCATCACCCCGCACGAGCCGCAGATTCCCTCACGGCAGTCGTGGTCGAAGGCGATCGGGTCTTCGCCCTTTTCGATCAGGCCTTCGTTGACGACGTCGAGCATCTCGAGGAACGACATGTCGGGGCTGACGTCGCGGGCCTCGTAGCGCACCAGGCGGCCCGGGGCACCGGCGTCCACCTGCCGCCATACGTGCAGGGTCAGGTTCATCACTTGTAGCTCCGCGTGGCCAGCTGGATGTTCTCGAATTCGAGCGGCTCGATGTGTCGGACCGGCGGCGTCTCGTCGCCGGTGTACTCCCACGCGGCCACATGCGAGAACCGTTCATCATCGCGCTTCGCCTCGCCATCGGCCGTCTGGTACTCGGTCCGGAAATGGCCGCCGCACGACTCCTCGCGCGCGAGCGCGTCGCGGCACATCAACTCCGCGAATTCCATGTAGTCCGCCACCCGCCCTGCCTTCTCGAGCGACTGGTTGAGTTCTTCCCCGGTACCCAGGACCTTCACATCACGCCAGAACTCGGCGCGCAGCTCCGGAATCCTGGCGAGGGCGGTCTGGAGGCCCTCCGCGTTCCGGGCCATCCCGCAGTTCTCCCAGAGGAGGAGGCCGAGCTCACGATGGAATGAGTCCACCGTCCGGGTGCCCTTCACGGCAAGGAGCCGGGCAATGCGATCGGCGACCTGATCGACGACGGCGCGGGCCGCGGGGTGGGCGGCATCCACCGCGGCCAACTTGTGGGTCGCGATATAGTTCCCAATGGTGTACGGCAGGACGAAGTAGCCGTCCGCGAGCCCCTGCATCAGGGCGCTGGCCCCGAGGCGGTTGGCACCGTGGTCGGAGAAGTTGGCCTCACCGATGACGAAGAGCCCGGCGATCGTACCCATCAGGTTGTAGTCCACCCAGAGCCCGCCCATCGTATAGTGGACGGCCGGATAGATGCGCATCGGCACCTTGTAGGGGTTCTCGTCGGTGATCCGTTCGTACATCTCGAACAAATTGCCGTACCGTTCGCGGATGGTATCCTCGCCGAGGCGGCCGATTGCCTCCGCGAAGTCGAGGTACACACCGCGCCCGCCCGGCCCGACGCCACGGCCTTCATCGCACACTTCCTTGGCCGACCGGGACGAGATGTCGCGCGGAGCCAGGTTGCCGAAGCTCGGATATTTCCGCTCGAGGAAGTAGTCGCGCTCGGCCTCGGGAATATCCCCCGGGGCCCGGTGATCGCCTGACTTCTTCGGCACCCAGACCCGGCCGTCGTTGCGCAGGGACTCGCTCATCAGCGTGAGCTTCGACTGGTGATCTCCCGCCACGGGAATGCAGGTGGGGTGGATCTGGGTGAAGCAGGGATTGGCGAATGCCGCGCCGCGCTTATAGGCCCGATAGGCGGCGGTCACATTGCAGCCCTTGGCGTTGGTCGAGAGGTAGAAGACGTTGCCGTAGCCACCGGTGCCGAGGACCACCGCATCGCCGAACCACGTCTCGATCTTGCCGGTCACCATGTCGCGCGTCACGATGCCGCGGGCCTGCCCGTCGATGACGATCAGGTCGAGCATCTCACTGCGTGCGTGCATCGTGACCTTGCCGGCGGCGATCTGCCGTTCGAGGGCGCTATAGGCGCCGAGCAGGAGCTGTTGCCCCGTCTGGCCGCGCGCGTAGAAGGTGCGCGAGACCTGCGCGCCGCCGAAGGACCGGTTGGCCAGCAGGCCACCGTACTCTCGCGCGAAGGGGACGCCCTGCGCCACGCACTGGTCGATGATGTTCACGCTGACCTGCGCCAGCCGGTAGACATTGGCCTCGCGCGACCGGAAATCGCCACCCTTGACGGTATCGTAGAAGAGGCGCCAGACGCTGTCCCCATCGTTGGGGTAGTTCTTGGCCGCGTTGATGCCGCCCTGGGCCGCGATGCTGTGCGCCCGCCGCGGAGAATCCTGGTAACAGAAGCAGTGGACGTTATAGCCGAGTTCACCGAGCGTCGCAGCGGCGGAGCCACCCGCCAGCCCGGAGCCGACGATGAGGACGGTGTGTTTCCGCTTGTTGGCCGGATTCACCAGCTTCAGGTCGAACTTGTACTGTTCCCACGCCTGGGCGAGCGGGCCCGCCGGAGACTTTGCATTGAGGTCGATGCTCACCGCAACATCCCCCCGAGAATGGCCGACGGGATCGCGATAAACCCGAGCGACACGATGAGCGCCACGACGGTCGCGAAGACGCGGCGGGCGGTATTGAAGCGGGGATGATTCCATCCCATCGTCTGGAAGAAGCTCCAGACACCGTGGCTCAGGTGCGCGAGCAGCGCCACCATGGCCACGATGTAGACCAGCGCCAGCCAGGGGACCTGGAAGGAACTCACCACGTTACTGTAGACGTCGGTATGACTGAAGGTGTAGCCGGGATGGATGGTGCCGGTCGTCAGATGCAGCAGGTGGAAAACGATGAACGCGAGGAGGAGAAGTCCGCCGGCGCGCATCAACCGCGCCGCCAGCGTCGAGGCCTGCGGCACGTGCTTCGCGTAGGCCACCGGCCGACTCACCTGGTTCAGTCGAATGAGGGTCAGGGCGGCCCAGATGTGCACACCGACCGCCGTCAGCAAGACGAGGCGAACCGTCCACAGGACTACGGCGCTGCTCTTGAGGAGCGCCCCGTACGCGTTGAGGGCATCGGGGCCCTTGAAGACCAGCAGGTTGCCGGTGGCGTGCCCGGCCACGAAGCCGACCAGCATCAGACCGGTCACGGCCATCATGACCTTGCGGCCGACCGTGGACCGCACGAACCCCAGCGGTGTGCTCATCCGATGGCCACCATGGTCTCGCGCACGGCGGCCGCGGAGGCGTGCAGTTCCTTCCGCTCCGCATCCGTCAGCGAGACTTCGAGAATCGCTTCGAGCCCGCGCCGACCCAGCTTGCAGGGCACACCGCAGAATACGTCCTTGAGGCCGTATTCGCCGGTGAGCCAGGCCGAACAGGGGAGGATGCGCTTCTTGTCGAGCGCGATGGCCTCGACCATCTGCACGGCGGCGGCGCTGGGGGCGTAGTAGGCAGAGCCCGTCTTGAGGAGCGCCACGATTTCCGCCCCACCCTTCCGGGTCCGATCCACGATGGCATCGAGCTTGTCCTGCGCAATGAGCTGGGTGACGGGGATGCCCGATACCGTGGTGTAGGAGATCAACGGGACCATCGTATCGCCGTGACCACCGAGCACCATCGCCTGGATGTCCTCGACCGAGACATCGAGCGCCTCGGCCAGGAAGGAGCGGTACCGCGCGGTGTCAAGCACGCCGGCCATGCCGATGACCCGCTCCCGCGGGAACCCGGACTCTTTCATGGCCACGTGGCACATCACGTCGAGCGGGTTGGACACCACCACGATGATGCTCTGGGGAGCGACGCGCTTGATTTCGCGCGCCACCGACCCGACGATGCCCGCGTTGGTCTTGACCAGGTCGTCGCGGCTCATCCCCGGCTTCCGCGCGATGCCGGCCGTGACGATGAAGAGCTCGGCCCCCGCTGCCTCGTCATATCCGCTCGTGCCGATGACCCTGGTGTCGAACCCCTCGATCGGCGCCGACTCCCACTGGTCGAGTCCCTTGCCCTGCGGGATGCCGTCGACGACATCGATCATGATGACGGTGCGGGCGAGATTCTTCTCGGCGAGGCGCTGCGCGGCGGTAGCGCCAACATTGCCTGCGCCGACAACGGCGATTTTCTGCAGCATGAGGTATCGATTCCCGGGTCAGGGTCTGGATGAAGAGGATAATGCCCCAAAGCTAAAGGCCCGATGGCCTCGCTCAAAGGGCACTCTCCCTCAGCGCCGACGGCGGCTCCGCTTCTTCTTGGGCGGCGCGTCGGCGGACTCCAGCTCGGGCGTCACCTCGGGAACCGGCGCTCCGATTCTACGCAAACCTTCATACAGTACGACGCTGACGGCGTTGGCCAGATTGAGGCTCCGGACCTCGCCCGGCATCGGGATCCTGAAGCAACGCTCCGGGTGCTTTTCCAGAATCCGGTCCGGCATGCCGTCCGTTTCGTTCCCGAAGACGAGGACGCTGTTCCAGGCGAAGGGCGCCTCGGAAAGGTCTCGCGTGGCGTTGGCGGAGAAGTAGAGCGTCCGGTCGCGCGCGATGGCATCGCGAAAGGCGAACCAGTCGGGGTGCACCCAGAGATCCACCTTGTCCCAGTAATCGAGGCCGGCACGCTTGACCTCCTTGTCGTCCACGGAGAAGCCCAGCGGCTCGATGAGGTGGAGCGGCGCACCAGCTGCCGCGCAGAGACGGGCGATGTTGCCGGTGTTCGGCGGGATCCGCGGTTCGATCAGCGCGACGTGCAAGGCCATGGATTATTGGCTCCGAAGTAAATCTTCACGAAACGGGGTGAGCGCCGTCGCTCGACGTCAGCCGCCTCGCGTGTGCATCTCGCGCCGCGGATCGGCGCGGAGCGACTCGACCTGGTACAGGACACCGCGTGAGGGAACCGCCAGCCGTTCCTCCGCCCCGCGGTCCGTGCGCGACGTCCACCGCTCCCGGATCAAGGAGGCCAGCTCCTCGTCCGTCGCCCCATCCCGAAGGACATCGCGGAGGTTGATCCCCTCGGTCGCATAGAGACAGAGGTACCAGGTGCCATCCGCGGTGAGCCGGCTCCGGTCGCACTCGCGACAGAACGGCGCGGTCGTGGACGCGATGACACC
>SPDF01000348.1 GCA_004525055.1 Gemmatimonadales bacterium
ACCAGCATGCCGTCCAGTTCCTCCCGCGCCTTGCGCAGCGCATAGCGGTAGCTGAGGCGGTACAGCCCCAGTGTCGTCCCACCGAACAGTACCGCACCCCCCGCACCGAACAGTACTGCACTCGCCGCCGCGGCCGCGGCGAGCGGCCCCAGCGCGAGTGCCACTCCGGCCGCCGTCCCGATGGCCCCACCGACCACTCCCAGGCTCCCACTCAGCCACCGGTCAAACGTCCAGTTCTTCCGCAGACCACCACGCAGGTCGCCCGAGACCGTGACCTCGCATCCGCTCGTGGGCGTTCCCAGCGGCTTGAGCGCAACGTGAAGCTGCTCCACCTCGATCTGCGTCATGCGATAGCGGAACATGCTGAGCACGCCGTCGAAGGCGACGATCACATTGCGCAATAACGAGATGTCAAACACCAGGACGCCGCCGTCGAGGGGATGCCCGCCGACGGTGTCCCGCAGCTTCAGCCCATACGGGGGGGCCGTCAACACCCGGCCGATCGCCTCGAGCACCGCCCTGGGTGTCGCCTGGATTACCCGGGAAGAGGAGATGCTCCGTTCCCGGGTGCCCAGCATCCGGGTCAACACCCGTTCCTCCCGCTCCGACAGGTCCACCGACCGTCCCACCGTGCCCGCGGGCCGCTCGGCAATGGCCATGGCGACGAATTCCGGGGCGATGCCCGCCTCGGATGCCGCCTGCTCCACGTCTTGCAGTCGATAGCCGCCGCTCGGGAGGGATCCGGCGGGCGTGTCGCCCGGCGACGGATCCCGGTAGCGTGCCTGCAGCCGTGTGGTGGCCTCCGTCTGCAGTTGCGCGGCGCGGAGCCAGATAGCCCGCGCCTGGTCGGTGCTGACCACTTCCGCCAGCGAGCCGGCCACCACCGGCAGCGCCGCCGATTGCAGCGCGGTCTCAAGCGCTTCCGCGAATGCCTCGCCGGTGGGATACCGCTCGGCAGGAGCCTTACTGAGGCTTCGATCGATCACCGCCACCAGCCCGCGGGGCAGATTGGGCGCGAGTGAGGCGAGCGAGGGGGCGGGCCGTGTGACTTGCTGGGCCATGACCGTCGCGGCCTCGTCGGCCTCGAACGGGAGGCGACCACTTAGAATCTGGAAACCCACGACGCCGAGCGAATAGAGATCGCTCCGGCCATCGAGCTTGTCGCCCGCAGCCTGCTCGGGGCTCATGTAGTGGACCGAGCCGAGCACCATGCCCCCCTGTGTCAGGGGGGTGGCCAGCTGGTTCTGCGCGATGCCGAAGTCGGTCACGATGGCGCGGCTGGAGCCGCGCTCGATCATGATGTTTTCCGGCTTCACGTCGCGGTGGACCACGCCGCGGGCATGCGCGTAGGCGAGGGCCCACGCCGCCTCGCGCAGCACCCGCACCGCCTCCGGCGGTGGGAGGGGGCCACGGGCCCGTACCCGTTCGGCGAGGTTCTCGCCATCGACGAAGCCCATGGCGAAGAAGGCCACGCCGTCGATCTCGTCGGCCCGGTAGATCGGCACGATGTTCGGATGGGAGAGTTGGGCCGAGGTGCGCGCCTCGCGGAGGAACCGCTCACGCAGCTCGGGGTCGGCCGCCAGCAATCGGGGGAGGACCTTGATGGCCACCGGCCGGTCGAGGCGAACATCCCGGGCCAGGTAGACGACCCCCATCCCTCCCCGACCGAGCTCCCGCTCAAGGGTGTACTGGCCGGCGAGTAAGGCCTGCAGCGGCGCGAGGGATTCAGGAAGCATCGAGTAGGCGCACCCTCACGGGCGTTGTCAATGATGAGTCGCGAGCAGGATTCCTGCATCGATTCGGGGCACTTGCAACATGTCGATACAGCCTTCGAGCCATGTCAGCCCTTTGAGACCACGTAAGATAATCGTATAAACCATTGTTGGTCATATGGTTGCCTTCGGCATGAGGATTCAGGACCCACCCTTGCCTGAGGATATGGCACCCCCGCCAGGTTAGCGAAGTGCGCGGATGGGCGGGCCGCACTCATTCAAGGAGAATCGAATCATGCGCGTCTTCACTCGACACATCCTGCCCACGCTGGGACTCGCCCTGCTGGCCATGGGCTGCGGCAGCGACAGCACCAACGCTCTCGCCCCCCAATTTCAGCCCGAGGTGGTGAACACCCCGAACGTCGCCTTCAGTTTCCAGGCAACCGGGCTCACGGACATCAGCGACGCCTTGAACTACACCTGGAGCGTGTCGTCGGGCAGCATGGTCATCCACCCCGCGACGAGCACGACCGGCGGCACCTTGACCCTCAATATCAAGGACGCCAGTGGGGTGGTGATCTACGACGGACCCGTGCCGGCGACTGGCGACATCAGCCCCCCCAACGGAACGGCGGGGTCGTGGAAGGTACGCGTCACCCTCGCACAGTACAGCGGCACGATCAACTTTGCCCTGCAGATGCAGTAGCGCGAGGCTCGCCCGTCGGGTCACCACAGTGGTGACCCGACGGGCGGAGCGGGCGCACCCGGCCCCCTCCCCGTCTCTTCCCCTCAGGCT
>SPDF01000036.1 GCA_004525055.1 Gemmatimonadales bacterium
CCGGGTGGCGGAGCTGGGGTTTACCGTCATGACGGGCGGCGGCCCCGGCATCATGGAGGCGGCCAACCGCGGCGCCCGCGAGGTCGGCGGTCGTTCCATCGGCTGCAATATTGAACTGCCGCATGAGCAGCAGCCCAATCCTTACGTGGACCGCTTCATCACCTTCCGCTACTTCTTCGTGCGCAAGGTGATGCTGGTGAAGTACAGCGTTGCATTCGTGGTGCTTCCAGGCGGGTTCGGTACACTGGACGAGCTCTTCGAGTCGCTCACCCTGGTCCAGACCGGCAAGATCGCTGCCTTTCCCGTGGTGCTCATGGGCACGGAGTACTGGGCTCCGCTATGCGATTTCCTCCGGGAAACGCTGGCGGCCAGGGGGATGGTGGGGCCCGGCGATCTCGACCTCCTGACGGTGACCGACTCACTCGACGAGGCGGCGGCCGCCATCCAGCAGGGGGTCGCCGCGCTTCCGGCATCGTGGCTCCCACCGAAGCGGCGCCGACTGTTGCTCGAGGGGTAGAAACGTGAACGGAGCACGGATCGCTCCGCGCCCCGCTCACAGCCCAGTCCGGTTGCTCAGTCGAGGACGAGGATCAGGAACTTCGATGGCGCCCAGAACCCCTCGGGCGAGGCGATCTTAACTCCACCAGTGACGCGACTCTTCGAGTCCGGCTTGTTCTCGATGTAGTCGGTATTCTGGCGCGAGACGATCTTGTAGCGCTCGGTCGTCATCGGCGAGGGAATCTCCATGACCACCCGCCGATCGACAGCCGTGAAGTCCGCCTCGTTCAGAACGCGCGCCGGTTGAAGTGCCTTGCTCCCGAAGAAGAGGATTTTGGAACCACCCTCCTCGACAATGATGCCCGCCGCCTTCAGCGAATCCTTGGTGCCGATAACGTAGTACACCGTGTTGCTGCGATCAGTGATCGCGTTGACGGTGTCGATCAACTCCTTCTTCTCTACCGAGAGGGCGGCAAGTTCCTGCTCGCTGGAGGCGAGCTGCTCGCTCATCGTGGCGATCTCGACGCGTTGCGTCGCGATCATCTGCTGGTACTCGGCGATGGCGGTTTCCAGCGATGACAGGTCCGTCTTCAGGCTGTCCCCCTGCCGGTTGAGCCGGCGAATGCGCGCCTGGCTGGCGGCGAGGCGAGTTTCTGCGTCGTTGAGCCGCTCGGTCATTTCCTTGACCCGCGCCAGGACGATCGCACGCTGATCGGCTTCCGGCTGTTGGCCGCCCTCGGAGCCCACGACCGGTGACACGCCAGCCTTGAGGTCTTTCACTTTGGCCATTTCAGCGTTGATCTCGTTCATCAGCCGCGCGTTTTCGGCGACGGCCTGCAGCAGCGTGTCCTTCTCTGCCGAGAGGGCGGTGACCTGGTCCAACTGAAGCTGAAGTTCTTCCTGCTGCTGCTTCTTTTCGGCGGGGGAGGTGCAGGCACTGAGGGTCAAGGCTGCCAGAGCCAGAAATCCCACCACGCGGGGCTGAAACGTGATGCGCATCACAATCTCCTGAAACGGGTTACGTCAATCGCAACGCACTATAGAAACCTCGCGGACTGCGGTGCGCAAGCAGGGAGGGAAACGAAGCGGCCGCCCGAAGGCGGCCGTCGTGTTAGCGGGGGAGTGGGAGTCGGGTGAGCCCGATCCCATCGAGGATGGGTCGAACTGTCGTCGGAATGGAGGATGCCGGCTGCCCCGACCAATGCTCGAGGCGCCGAGTGATCCAGCGTTGCAGTTCGGCGTACCGGGCTCCGGCGTCGGAGTTGTCGAAGCGTACATCCGTGCCGCTGATCCGATAGCGACCCGCCTGTGATTGCAGCAGCGCGAAGACGGCGTCAATCTGCCCGATGAGCCGCGCGCCTTCGTCGGCCGCTTCCTTGGACTCCTTCAGCGAGGCATGCGTCATCCAGTCGCGAAGGTCGGCCGGCGCCGCGCCGCTGCGTTCCAGTGTGCGGGCGGAGTCCTGGTAGGCCTTCTCAATGACCCCTTCCATCAGGTGGTATTGACGCACCGCACTTCCGGAGGCGTCCAGCGCGCGCCGCGCGCCGGCGAGGCCGTCGCTCGTGGTGAGCTGCGTCTGGCTGAAGAGGCGCACGAGCCCGCTCCGGTCCATCTGGGCGGAGAACTCGCTCCCCAGGGTTCCGTAGGTGCGGGCATAGCTCTTGGCCAATGCTGCCCCGCCGCCGGAGGGGGCGCTCGGCGTGGCTGAGCCCGACTTGACTTCCTCGGCGCCTCCGCTTGGCAGGTCGATCATCGGGGCGCTCGGAAGGAGGCCGGCGGAGGCCAGGCTGTCGGGCGGAGGCGCGAGCCTACTGCCGGCATTCTGTGAGGCCGCTGCGACCGGGAAGCCGACGCTCGATACGGGGGCCGTTGGCGTCGAGTTGACCGGTGAGGCCGGGACCGGGGCGGGAGTGGCCGCGGCGGCGGGGGCTGTGGCGGAGGCGAGGGTCACCATGCCCTGATCGGCCTCGGATCCACCGGAGGTGAATGCAAAAATGGCGGCTGCCATGAGCGCTGCGGCGCCGACGAAGAGCATTGGCCGGACCTTCCGACCCGATGCGGGGGCCAATGGCGCCTCATCTGGGTACGCTGGCTCAACGCGAAAGGCTTCCGGTTCGACGGCGACCGCAACCGCGACGGGTTCCGGCGCGATCCTCTCGAGGACCGGGGCGGCGGCTTCGACCGCAGCGAGTTCCTCCACCGCTTCCACTGGCTCGAGCTCGGCCGGGACCGGAATCTCATCGAGAATGATCTCGAGCGGGAGGCCGAGGTCGGAAGGCGCAATCGGTGTGGCGAAGTCGATCAGTTCCTCGACTGCCTCCTCGGATTCCTCGTCCGGCTCGGCCTCGAGAATTCGCTCATCGCGAACGACCTCCACCGCTTCGGGCGCGAGATCCACTGGCTCCGGAGCGGGTTCCAGGTCTTCCAGTCGCAGCATCGTCCCGAAATCGTCGGACGCTGGCGGCGTTTCCGCCGGCTCCGGACGGACCAGGGTCAACTCAGGGGGCGACTGCACTGCGGGCGATTGCGGCGCGGCGCGCTGCGCCGGCGTGGGGAGCGGGTCCAGGAGGACGAGCAACCGATTGAGCTCCTCGAGGTCGCCCTGGTCGGGCTTCTGCGCGACCGGCGTCGGAAGGACGTTTGATTTGGACACGGGGCTGGATGGACGCGTGAACTTCAAGCGGGACGTGCGCGTGGCCGTCCCTCCCTCGACTGCCATCCGATAATGGGGATGACTCTCGATAGGAAGCCAGCGATCACTGCGCTGGTGATAGATCTCAGCCTTCGCCGTGACCTCGCCGCGCTGAACGCCGGCAGTGAGATCCTGAATCGACGGATAGACCTGTTCCTTGCCTGAGATGAGCCGGATACGGTACATGCTGCCCCCAAGGAGAAACGGCGGGCGCTCGACAATAATCGCCCTCTGTAAACACAAGCAACAGTTAGGCCAGTTGTAAGATGTTTGTTTACAAAGAGATGCATTTTGCGTTGTCAAGTAATTGCGGCGAAGTGCAAGTGCTGTCGCGATGATGAAACAAGCCGTGTGGTCTCGGCAACAGGTCCGATCGAGCGCGGTATGGGTCCGCAAGTCCTTGTATCTCTTGGGGTAACAGCTTATTCTGCCGCCACCAAGGAGCATACTTCAGGCGCCGGGAGGGCCGGGTGAGCGACGAACCGATGTATTTGCAGCGCCTGCGGCAGAATCGCCGGGGCAAAGCCGAGCAAGGCGGGCCCGGTGGGGCGACCGCTGATGGATTGAATGCACAGGAGGAGGAGGCGTTGCGATGGGCTCGCGAAGCCGCCGCGAGCGAGCTGCGTTCCACCAAGGATCTGGCGGGAGCCAAGTACGCCATCGTCATTCGCGTCAGCTCGGCGAGTGGAACCCCGCTCTCCTCGTGCGAAGGGTTGCCGACTCGCGAGGCATTGCTCGAGCGAATCAAGAATGCCGCCTTCATGAGCGAGGATGTGGTCGGTGCCTACGAGGTACGCGGTGGGCGTCCGCTGACCATCGGCAATGACGACGGCACTATCACCCTCAAGGCTGGCGCCCCGCGGCCGGGGGCCAATCCGAAGTCTCCTCAGGAAATGCTCAGGCAGGCTGCGAAGGACGCCGCCGAACGTGCGAAGTCCCGTCCCCGGGACGACGATCGTGGTGGTTCTCGCAGGCGCTGAGATGACCGCATCATTGAATTGCGTGCTCCGGCCACGCCGCGTTGCGGTGATCGGGGCCTCGCGCGCCCCGAACACCATCGGCAATGAGATCGTGACCAACCTGGTCGGTTACGGGTTCACAGGGACTGTCTTCCCGGTGAATCCGAAGGCCGATTCGATCCACTCCCTGAAATCCTACCCGACCATCGGCGCCGTCCCCGACAAGGTGGACATGGCGGTGATCACGGTACCCAAGCAGCATGTGCTCGGCGTCGCCCGCGAGTGCGGCGAGGCTGGGGTGCCGGGCCTGACCGTCATCTCGGCGGGGTTTCGGGAGGTCGGGGGTGAGGGGGTGGAGCGCGAACGACGGTTGATGGAGGTGGTGCGGAAGTACGACATGCGGATGGTCGGACCGAACTGCATGGGTGTGCTCAACGCCGACCCCACAATTTCCATGAACGCGACCTTTGCCCCGAGCATGCCTCCCTTTGGCAGGGCCGCATTCGTGTCGCAGTCGGGCGCCATGGGGCTCAGCGTCCTCGATTATGCCAAGGAATACGGCATCGGCATCAACCAATTCGTCTCGATGGGCAACAAGCCCGATGTGAGCGGCAACGACCTCCTGCTGCACTGGGAACAGGACCCCACGGTCGGGGTGGTCTTGATGTATGTCGAGAACTTCGGCAACCCGCGGAAGTTCCTCGAAATCGCGCGGCGGATGACGCGCACCAAGCCAATCATCGTGGTGAAGTCGGGTCGATCGAAGGTCGGCGCGCGCGCCGCCTCGTCGCACACCGGTGCGCTGGCAGCCAGTGATGCACTCGTGGACGCGATGCTCGCCCAGGCGGGCGTCATCCGCGCGGAAACGGTGGAAGAACTCTTCGACCTGGCGATGGCATTCTCGGACGAACGGACGCCCCGGTCGCGGCGGACCGCCGTGGTCACCAACTCGGGTGGCCCCGGTATTCTGGCGGCAGACGCGTTGGAGCGGGTGTCGGTCGAGCTTCCGGAACTTGCACCGGAAACGGTCGCGCGCCTGAAGCCTCTGTTCCCCGAAGAAGCGTCGTTGCGCAACCCGCTCGACATGATCGCGAGCGCAACGCCATCGGGTTATCGCGCGGCGCTGGATGCCCTGCTCGACGATCCAAACGTCGATTCGGCTCTGGCCATCTTCGTCCCCCCTCTCGGCATCAAGCAGGCGGATGTGGCCGAGGCGATCGCGTCGGTGGCGGGCGCGCATCTGGACAAGCCGGTGCTGGCAGTGCTGATGGGGCGCGCAGGATTGCCGCAGGGGAAGGCGGAGCTGCATGAGGTTGGGGTCCCGGCGTACATCTTCCCCGAGTCAGCGGCGCGCGCGCTTTCGGCGCTCTGCCGTCAGCGGGAGTGGATGGAGCGGCCCGTCCCGCCGATCGAGACGTTCGAGGTCGACCGGGAGACGGCGTCACGCTTGCTCGCCGAGGCACAGGCGGCGGGGCAGTCGCGGTTGGGTGAGGTCGAGTCGCTGGCGCTGCTTCGCGCCTACGGCATTCCCACCGCCCCCGCCGGACTGGCGCGGACCGCCGACGAGGCCGTTGCGCTCGCCGCCAAGTCGGGTGGTTCGGTGGCCATGAAGATCGTGTCGCCGGAAATCGTGCATAAGACCGATGTCGGCGGCGTGAAGGTGGGCATCGAGGGAGCCGCCGATGTGCGTGCGGCGTACGACGAGATCGTCGCATCGGCACGCCGCGCGGTGCCGAGCGCGACCATCCACGGCGTCCTCATCCAGGCGATGGTGATCGGCGGGCGAGAGACGATCGCCGGGGTGACCCGGGACCCTTCCTTCGGGCCGCTGGTCATGTTCGGGCTGGGTGGGATCTTCGTGGAAGTCTTGCGGGACGTCATCTTCCGTGTCGCGCCGATCAATCGACGCGACGCAGCGGACATGATTTCTGGGCTCCGCGGGGCGCGTCTCCTCGGCCCGGTGCGCGGTGCTCCACCGGCGGACCGTCAGGCCATCGAAGATATTCTACTCCGGCTTTCACGGCTTGCGGAGGACTTTCCGCAAATCGCGGAACTCGACGTGAACCCGTTGCTCGCCTTCCCCGATCGTGCGGTGGCGGTGGACGGCCGGGTACTGCTCGGCTCCTGAGCCCCGCCTAGCGGGGCTTCCCGAGGTCGATCTCCCCGATTCGACCGGTTCCACTGAGCGCCAACCAGAGCCGTCCCCGTGCCCCGTCGGTCACCATATGTCGCACGATCGCACCGGCGGTGGGGATCGGCACGACCGTCATCTTGCTGGTCTTCGGGTCGAACGCCACCATGTCTCCCGTCCTCGCCTCGTCATACCAGATCCGCCCATCCGTGCCAGTGCTGATGCCGTACGGTCCGGAGTCCTTGCCGCCGGGACTTGGCCACTCGCGCACGTTGCCCGTCGCGGGATTGAGCGCTCCGAGATAGCCCCGCGCATAGTCGGTGTACCAGACGGTGCCGTCGGCGGTGATGGTCAGCCGCCGGGGCCGCGCCGCCGGGTTCGGGAGGGGGTATTCGCGAAGGGCGCCACTGGCCGGATCGACCCGGCTGAGCTGGTTGGTGCCGAGTTGAGCAATCCACACACTTTCATCAGGAGCCGCGAAGAGCCCATACGGGCGCGTGTTCGGCGTGGGGATCGTCCAGAAGTCGACCTTGCCGCTCGCGGGATCGAGCCGACCATAGGTGTTGTTGTTGGCGTCGGTATACCAGATCTTGCCCTGGTGCGCGATAGGTGTGTGAGGGTTGCGTGTCTCGTAGGGTAGATCGAACTCGTCGATCGAGCCGTCCTTCGGATTGACCCGCCCGAGGAGGCCGGTCCGCTGGGCGGTGTACCACACCGATCCGTCCGGCGCCACTGTGATGCCGTGTGGCCCCGATTCCGGCGTCGGGGTGGCGTAGTCCGTGATCTTGCCGGTGGCGGGGTCGAGCCGCCCGATATAGCTGTTGGTCTGATCGGTGTACCACACGATCCCATCGGCTCCCACGGCGGGGTCATGCGGGAAGTTTCCAGCCCGCGGAATGACGTATTCGACCACCACGGGGGTCGGAGTTTGTGCCGCGAGGGCACTCGCTGTAGTTGCGATGGCGACGAATATCGGAATTGTATGATGGATGACGGGCATCAGGCGTTCTCCGGAAAGGGCGATCGACTCCATACGGGAAGCTGTCAGCGTGGGCCGCAGGCGCGGAGGATCGCCTTTGGTTCCGCAGCGTAGGGAAAGAGGTGTGCCGCCTGACGGGCGAAGGGCAGCGCGTCCTTGCACCGGCCGCGGCGCCGGTAGGACTGTGCGACCATCACTTGAATCCGATAGCTGCCCGGGTCCATAGCCGCTGCCTCCGCCCGCGTGCTCAGTCGCCCCCATGGGGCAATCAGCTCCATGGCGCGCACTTGTTGGACACTCCGCCAGGTGAGTCCTGCTCCCACGGCCAGCACCAGCGCTGCGAGTCCCACTCGCGACTGCCACCCAGCAGCCCTTCGCCTGGGAAATGTCTCCACCGGCAGTAACACACCAGCCAGACTCCAGACGTACAGCGCCGGCACCGGGAGGAGCAGGACGGCGTCGAAAGCTCCCACCACCGCCGTGGCGGCGATGGTGCTGGCCAGGACGAGCGGAGCGAGATCGGGGACGCCGCGGGGACCGGTCAGCCAGGCGCGGGTGCCGGTGAGGAAGAGCATCCCGCCCGCGCCAGTCAGGAGCAGGAAGGCGAACAGCCCGCGCTCCGAGAGCACCGCCATCCAGTCGCTGCTCGGCCAGGGATTGGCGGCCATTCCTTCGCTGTCGAGGGAAGGGTCTTCCGGCGTGACAACAGCGGGATACCGCACTGCCCAGTTGCCGGGGCCGACTCCAAGCACCGGATCAGCGCTGACCAGGGAGAGGCTGTTCCGCCACTGGAGCAGGCGACCGCGACCACTCCCTTCCTGAAAATTGGCCAACCCCTTCAGGGTGTCGACGTAGGGGGTGTCGCTGCGCCAGTCCAGCGCATTGGGCAGGGCAAGCGCCATGACCGCCCCGGCCGCCACCGCGAGGAGTGGACCACTCAGCCGGCGGCGCGCCACCTTGTCGCGCCACAGGCCTCCGGGGAAAAAGCCGAGCAGCAGGAAGACCGCCCCGGAGACCGCCGTCGCCAGCCAGGCGGCCCGCGATCGGGTGAGGACCAGGAGGCCGACGGTGAGCAGGGTGGCGAGAACTGAAAGCCAGTAGCCGAACCGGCTCCTGGCAGCCAGTGAGACGGCAAGGAGTGCTGGCAACGCGATGGCCGCAAGGTGCGCCACGAAGTTCCGGTTTCCGAATGTCCCGCCTGGGGCGCGGGTCAGGCTGAAAAGCTCCGAATCGAGCAGGCCGTAGGCTTGCCCAAGCGCTGTGAGGACTCCAACGACGGCGCCTGCCGACAAGCCGATAGTGAGAATGGTCCCCAGCCCGGCGCGCCCGAGCTCCCGGGCAGACCAGAAGAGCAGGAGTCCAGACCAGGTGATTCCGAGCGCCCGGATAGCGAGCCATCCGTTCGTGGCGAACGCCGCGGAGACGACCGTGACGCCGAGGTAGGCGACAAGGAGGAGGTCCGCGCGACTCCACGTCCACTCTCGACGCCCCGGAATCACCAGCAGGGCGACCAGGAGGGCGGTCGCGTGGAGGACCACCTCTTTGGGGAGGAAGAACCGGTCGAGTTCAAAGCTGCGGTACGGCGCCACTGCCAGCACGACCGCGAACGCCCCCAGGATCAGGAGGGCGGCGGCTAATCGCTCGGCACGGCTGGCTGGCACGTCATGAACTCCGAGATCGGGGAACCGGGACGGGGAATAGTATTGTGGCCCGCCGCTGGAGGAAACTAAGATTGACCATGTCCATTCCGCCGTTGATCGGCACCGCAGCTCTGGAGGCCTGCCTCGGCAACGCCGCGCTCATCGTGCTGGATGCCAGTTGGTACCTCCCGGATGCGGGGCGGGACGCCCGTGCGGAGTTTCTCGATGGGCATGTCCCGGGCGCACAGTTCTTCGACCTGGATCTCGCCAGCCATCAGGCCACGAGCCTGCCGCACATGCTGCCAACCGCAGCCGAGTTCGAATCGCTGTCCCGAGATCTCGGAGTCTCGACCGAATCCGAGATCGTGGTGTATGATGGCTCCGGCGTGAACCTCAGCGCTGCACGGGTGTGGTGGATGTTCCGGGCATTCGGGCACGACCGGGTGTCGGTGCTGGACGGAGGGCTTGGGGCGTGGCGGGTGGAACAACGGCCGTTGGACGCCGGTGAGCCGATGAAGCGCACGCCAGGCGATTTCCATGCGGTGCTACGCTCCTCCTACGTCAGGTCACTCGACGAGATGGAGGCGATCGTGGCGGAGGGATCGGTGCAGGTGATTGATGCCCGGCCCGCAGGTCGATTTCGCGGCATTGATGCGGAGCCGCGACCTGGGTTACGAAGTGGTCACATGCCGGGTGCGCTCAGTATTCCCTATGGGGAGCTGGTTGACGCAACCGGACGCTTGCTCGGTGCCGAGCCGCTGCGTGAACGGCTTCTCGCTGCGGGCGTCGATCTTACCTCCCCCGTGGTGGCGACGTGCGGCTCCGGGACTTCGGCATGCGCCATCCTGCTCGCCCTTGAGGTGCTGGATGCGCCGGCTGGAGCGCTCTATGACGGCTCCTGGACCGAGTGGGGTGGACGCGACGATCTGCCGGTGGAGCCAGGGTGAGCGTCTCCGAACCGCCAGTCGATGTGGTTGTCATTGGCGCCGGCGCCGCAGGGTTGCTTGCCGCGGCCTTCGCGGCCGGCGAGGGGCGTCGCGTAGTGCTCCTCGAGCGCACCCGGGACGGCGGGCGCAAGATCCTGATCAGCGGCGGAGGGCGGTGCAACATCCTCCCCTCGGAGGTGGAGGCGGAGTGGTTCGTCACCGACTCCTCTCCCCACTCGCTCCGAAACATTCTCCGCGGTTGGCCGCTCGAGGCACAGCGACGTTTCTTCGAGGAGGAATTGCACCTTCCACTTGTCCTCGAGGAGGAGTCGGGCAAGCTGTTCCCCGCCTCGAATCGTGCGCGAGACGTGCGGGACCGGTTGGTCGAACATGCGCGCCTGTCGGGTGTCGACATCCGATTTGGTGCCCCCATGTTGGGCTTGGCTCCGTCTGGCAATGGCTGGGAGCTCCGGCTCGACGGCGGGGCTATGTTGCGGGCCCGGGCGGTTGTAGTGGCGACCGGCGGGCTCAGCGTACCGAACACCGGTAGCGACGGGGCTGGACTGCGCCTGGTGGAATCGCTCGGTCACACGGTCCACCCGACCTACCCGGCGTTGACGCCGCTGACAACGAGCGTGGCACGGTGGACCAACCTCTCCGGCGTGTCGCTGGACGCCCAGCTGACCGCGCCGCCCGAGACGCCG
>SPDF01000302.1 GCA_004525055.1 Gemmatimonadales bacterium
GCTCCCCCGGACGTCGCACCCGACTATCTCGGACTCTTCGCGGTGACGACCGGGCATGGCCTCGATGAGATCGTGGCGGCGCGCGAGGCGGTGCACGACGACTATGGCGCCATCATGGCCAAGGTCCTCGCCGACCGACTGGCCGAGGCGTTTGCGGAACGCCTTCATGAACGGGTCCGGCAGGAGCTCTGGGGCTACGCGCCGGAGGAGGCGCTCGAGAATACGGCGCTCATTCGCGAAGACTACCAGGGCATCCGACCCGCGCCCGGCTACCCCGCCTGCCCGGAGCACACCGAAAAGCGGACCATCTTGTCGCTGCTGGAGGCGGAGCAGCGGGCGGGCATCCGGCTCACCGAAAGCTGTGCCATGACGCCGACCGCCGCGGTAAGCGGGATGTTCTTCTGGCACCCTGGTGCCGCGTACTTCGGCGTGGGCCGCCTCGGCCGGGACCAAATCGAAGACTACGCCCGCCGAAAGGGATGGAGCGTGGCAGAGGCCGAGGAGTGGCTCGCACCGAACCTGGGCTATGAGCGTGGCTGAGTCACGCAGGAGGACTCCGAATGCCTGACCTGCGCCAACTGCTGGCTGACGGCCACGTGCACGTCTCCGATGGTGCGATGGGTACGATGCTCTACAGCAAGGGCGTGTTCCTCAACGTCTGCTACGATGAGCTGGTACTCCGCCAGCCGGATATCATCCGGGACATCCATCGCGCATATGTGCGCGCGGGCGCCGAATTGATCGAGACGAACACCTTTGGCGCCAATCCGATCAAACTCGCGCACCACGGGCTGTCCGATGACACGGAGGCGATCAACGAGGCCGCGGCCCGGCTGGCGCGGGAGGCCGCCGGTGAGCGCGCCTCCGTGGTCGGCGCCATCGGGCCACTCGGCATTCGTATCGAACCGTTCGGGGAAACGTCGGTGGAGGAGGCGCAGGCCGCGTTCGCGCGGCAGGCCACCGGACTCCTGGCCGGCGGCGTCGACGGGTTCCTCCTGGAGACCTTCAGTGACGTCGAGGAGCTTCGCGCGGCCGTCACCGCCGTTCGTCGCCTCTCCGACCTCCCAATCATCGCCCAGATGACGGTCGGCGAGGACGGGCGGACCCACTATGGGACGGCGCCCTCCACCTTCGGCCCTGCCATCGCCGCTATGGGTGTGGATGTCATCGGGGTCAATTGCTCCGTCGGGCCGCATGGCGTACTCGAGGCGATTGAGCATCTGGCCCGGGTCGTCACCCTTCCCCTCAGTGCCATGCCCAACGCCGGCCTCCCGCGCGACGTCGGCGGCCGCAAGATGTACATGGCGTCGCCGGAGTATATGGCGACCTACGCGAAGCGGATGGTCGAGGCCGGCGCGCGCATCGTCGGCGGGTGCTGTGGCACCACGCCCGAGCACATCAAGGCCATCGTCGGGTTCGCGCAGAGCGCGTCGCCACGACACGCCCATACGACGGTCGCGCCGGCCGCCGCGCAAGGCGTCCCCGCCCTACCCCTCGGCCAGCGCTCCAAGCTGGGCGCCAAGTTGGCGAGTGGCGAGTTCGTCACCACCGTGGAAATCGTTCCGCCCAAGGGCGTCGATCCGGCGCCGATGTATGCGCAGGTGCGTGCGCTGAAGGCCGCCGGCGTCGATGCCGTCAATGTGCCGGATGGCCCGCGCGCCCAGAGCCGCATGGGTGCCCTCCTGTCCGGGCTCCTGATCGAGCGCGAGGTGGGGCTTGAGGCGGTGGTCCATTATGCGTGCCGTGATCGCAATCTCCTCGGCATGCTCTCCGACCTGCTCGGCGCGGCAGCCGCCGGACTTCGCAACCTCCTCATCATCACCGGCGATCCGCCGAAGATGGGCCCCTACCCCGACGCGACTGCCGTCTTCGACATCGACGCGATCGGGCTGACCAACCTCGTCTCCCGGCTCAACCACGGGCTCGACCCGGGCGGCAACGCCATCGGCGCGCCGACCCGGTTCGTGATCGGCGTCGGCGCCAATCCCACCGCGCCCGATTTCGAGCGGGAGATGTCGCGCCTGGCCTGGAAGGTGGATGCCGGCGCCGAATACGTCGTCACCCAGCCGGTGTTCGACCTCGATCAGCTGGACCGGTTCCTCGACCGCACCTCGAAACACGCGATCCCGGTCATCGCGGGGCTCTGGCCGCTCGTATCGCTTCGGAACGCGGAGTTCCTCGCCAATGAGGTCCCCGGAGTCTCCGTGCCGGTGGCGGTACTTGAGCGGATGCGGATTGCGAGTGCGGTCGGACGGGAAGCGGGACTCGCGGAGGGGGTACAGATTGCCCGCGAAATGCTGGAGGCGGTGCGGCCCCGCGTCCAGGGGGTGCAGATCGCTGCTCCGCTTGGCCGGGTGCCGGTAGTGCTGGAGGTGCTCGGCCCTCGTTGAACGGTTCGAGGTCCGCGGGTATCTTCCCGCACGACCCAAGCCCCCGCTCGGCGGGGAGGAATCCCATGACTGACCTATCGACCGCCCCCCTTCCGATCACGACGCTCACCGAGGAAGAGGAGATGTTCCGGAGCGCGGTCCGTGAATTTGCCGAGAGCGAAATCCGGCCCCACGTCCACGACATGGACGCCCGCGCCCAGTTCAACCCGGACATCATCCCGAAGTTCTTTGAGCTTGGGCTGATGGGCGTCGAGATTCCGGAACAGTTTGGCGGCGCTGGCGGGAACATCTTCCTGGCCGTCCTCGCCATCGAGGAACTGGCCCGCGTGGACGCCTCGGCGGCCATCTATGTCGACGTGCACAACACCCTGGTCAACAACTGTGTATTGCGGTGGGGATCACCGGAAATCCATCAGAAGTACCTGCCGAGGCTGTCCAGTGACATGCTCGGCGCCTTTGCCCTCTCGGAACCGGCCAGCGGCAGCGACGCATTCGCCCTCGAGACGAAGGCGGAACGGAAGGGCGACCACTGGGAGCTGAC
>SPDF01000334.1 GCA_004525055.1 Gemmatimonadales bacterium
CCTCCGCCGCCCCCTGCACCACGTTACGTGAAATCCGGCACCCGCGGCTCCGCGACAGATAGATCGCGAAGAAGGTCCCCTCCAGCCGGCTGTCCTCGATGACGCAGTTGGCCACACTGTCGAAGAGCACCGCCGCGCGGTCTTCCATGAAGGTCGTCTCGCCGCCGCGCAGGGTCAGTCCGCGCAGGGTCACGTTGTCCGCGGACACCACGAAGATCTGGTGCTCCCCGCCGAGAAACACCGCCCCCGGCTCCCCGACGATGGTCACCGGCGCGGTTACCCGAATGACCGGCTCGGTGTAGGTCCCGGCCTTGACGGTGACCCGCCCGCCGGGCGTCACCCTGGTCAGCGCCTCGGTGAGCGTCCGGATGGGGCCGGCGGGATCGACCACTACCATTGACTGGGCGGCGGCCACCATCGGCGCGGTAAGGAGGAACCCACCAAGGAGGGAGGCACGGAGGGGAAGGTTCATGGGGAGCGAAAACTACGCCGGATCGCGGGCTTCAGCGAGGATCTGTGCCCAATCCAGCAGGGTCCCGCCCAGGGCCGCCTGCAGGCTGTCGCCGACGGCGCGCGGAACCGCGAGGAGATTGCTCGACATCGGCGTATGCACGGCATCGGTTCGGAGGAAGATCGCGTCTTGCGCCGGGATGAGGGTGCCCGGCAGGCGGAAGTCGGTGACCCATGCCGAATGCACCTGTTCAGGCCCCACCGGGCCGATCACCGTGAAGGTGGCCAGACACCCGGCGTCGTCGAAGGCGTACACCTTGCCGGTGCGGGTGACGAGCTCGGCGGCGAAGCGTTGATCCACGATCGTCATGTGGCAGTGGTCGCAGGCCGCCTCGCCGAAGGCGATGGGGATGGGACCTGGGGTCCCGCATGCCAGCGCGGCCGCGCCAAGGAGCGCGGCCGCGGGGCGTCGAAGGCGTGCCGGCGTCACGCGGAAGCGACCGCCGGCGTGCGCCAGGCCCGGATGGCGAGCACCGACACCACGGTCACGGCGGCGATCAGCACCCACCCGCCCGACGCGGGCCAGCTGGTGGCGTGAAAGTTCAGCAGTTGCCTGCTCCCGATGAGCGGGGGTTGATAGGTCATGCCGGGAATCTTGAGGATGGCGTCCGGGCTCAGGTTGTGCCCGTAATCGTACGACCATTTGTAGAAGTCCGCGAGCCCCGCGAGGGAAAAGAGGAGGAGCACCGCCGCGTACCCCATCAGCATCCGACGCTTCCCCATCACCGCGACCAGCAGCCCGAGCGCGATGAGCCCTGCGACGATCTTCGGCATGTACTTGAGCTCGGGGATGTCGTCGGGGGAGATGACCTTCATCCCGATGTAGTGGTTGAGCCCGTTGATGCTGTTGAGATCCTGCGGCTGCTGCCCCACGATCTTGTCGATGGCGATGTAGAGTCCGAGTCCCTCCGGGTATTGCGGAGCCTCCAGCCCGATCTGCCAGAGCGGAAGGACGTACACGATGGCCATGGAGAGGGCGGCGAGCGCGACAAGAATACGGGTGGCGCGGGACATGGAGAGAGCCTCGGTAGGCGGCGCGGGAGGGGAATTGTTCCCCTCTCGCCCGCCAGTGAGCTGCTTACTTGGTCGGCTTGTTGGCCCACATCGCGACGCTGCTGCCGCGCGGGGACACCCGCACCCACCCCGACATCTCCTGATGGAGCGCGGAGCAGAAGTCGGTGCAGTAGAACGGATACACGCCGACCCGGTCCGGGAGCCAGAGAATGGTGCGGGTCTCACCCGGCATGACCAGGAGCTCGGAGTTGTTCAGGCCGGTGATGGCGAAGCCGTGCGGCACATCCCAGTCCTGCTCCAGGTTGGTCACGTGGAAGTATACCGAGTCGCCGACCTGGACGCCCTCGATGTTGTCGGGCATGAAGTGGCTGCGGATACTCGTCAGCTTGACGTGCACCACGCGCCCGTTCCGGGTGACGCCGCTCGTTGCCTCACTCAGCGCGGCATACGGGTCCTTATTCTCGGCGAGGTCATAGGTCCGAATCTGCTTGTCGACCAGCATTGAGGCCGGAATGATCTGGGCGTAGTGTGGCTCGCCGATCGTCGGGAAGTCGAGCAGGAGCTGCATCTTCTCACCCGTAATATCATAGAGCTGCGCCGACTGCGTCAGCTCCGGCCCGGTCGGGAGGTAGCGGTCCTTGGTGATCTTGTTGAGCGCGATCACGTACTTGCCCCACGGCTTCCTGGTGTCGCCGCCGGGGATCGACAGATGGCCGATCGAGTAATAGGTCGGCACCTTGTCGATGACCGTGAAGTCGGTGAGCGACCACTTGGTGATTTCCGAAGTCAGGAACATCGAGGTGTAGGCGTTGCCCTGGCCGTCAAACTCGGTGTGGAGAGGGCCGAGGCCTGGGTCGGCGACTTCGCCGGCCACGATGGCTTCGTACTTCAACACCGGGACGCCTTCGACTTCACCCTCAAACGCCTTGTCCTCGATCGCCTTGATCATCTTCGAGAACGAATGCACCGGGATGACCGAGGCGAGCTTGCCGCCCCCGACGATCAACTCACCCGACGGATCGACATCCACGCCGTGCGGCGACTTCGGGGTCGGGAGGTAGTATAC
>SPDF01000224.1 GCA_004525055.1 Gemmatimonadales bacterium
ACCGGCACGCCGTCAACGTACACGGCCTGTTCGTCGGTACGACCACCTCGAATCGAGAGGGTGCCGCCACCCGTACTGGCCACGACGCCCGGCTGCAACGCGAGGGCGTTGGCGATCCGGTCGACCGGCAGCTTGTCCGTGTAGGTACCCTGGACATTCTGCTTGGTGGTGACCGCGTCACGCGGGACCAGCTCGTTCTGCGCCGCGACGACCGTGATTTCGGTCACCTCGACCGGTGTTGATTCCATCGTGATATCGGCCGTGATTGTCTGGCCGGAGAGGACGCGGAGGTCGGTGACCTGCGTCCTCTTGTATCCGATGAAGGCGGCCTGCAACGTGACGGTGCCGGCGGGAACAAGGTTGATGAAGTAGTAGCCATCGGCGTTCGTCTGTGCACCGAACCTGCTGCCGATGATGATGACCTGCACGTTCGCGATTGGCGCGCCCTGCTGGTCGCGCACCTTGCCTTCAATCTTACCAGTCGAGGTCTGGGCGAAGAGCGTCGAGGCTCCTGTCGCCAGTACGACTGCCGTCAGCGCGAGATACCGCGCCGCGCGGGTGAAGGCGCTCACACAACTTTGCTTCATGGACACGTCCTCCAAAGGTGTGAACCCAGTGTTGCCTACGAACCGAACAACGAAATGCACGCGCTTCCCTCCTTGCGCCGGACGCGCCGAGTTGGGGATTGCGACTGCGGATACGCCGGACGAGCCGGCGGGAGAAAACCATACGAGGGGGCTGCGATGAAATTGAGACATCCGACCGCGGCCGGTCGGCTTCAACAATATGATGTGACCGAAATCACGTGTCAAGGAACTGTCACGAATCAGAATGCGACAGCGTTCCTGCCGTAACTGGATGCAACAAACCGGGATGTGGCGATGCGCGGCGGTGCGGCCACCACCGTGCCCGACAAGCTTATCCCGCGAATCCGGATTTGGGAAGGGGGGGGCTACCCCCCAATCCTGATCAGGTTCCGCTGGGGGGTGGCCGGCGTCACTTCCGGGCCATCCGGCCCCCAATACATGTTGATCTCGCTCCGGACCCCGATCCGCCCGGATATATAGATGCCGGGCTCCACCGAGAAACCGACCCCCGGCATCAGGGCCCGGTCGTCGTGGGTCTCGTAGTCATCCAGATGGGGGCCCGAGCCGTGGAGGTCGCGGTCGATCGAGTGCCCGGTGCGATGCACGAAGTACTCGCCGAACCCCGCCTTGGCGATGACCCCGCGCGCGGCCCGGTCCCCCTCGAACCCCGCCACGGTGCGCCCGTCGCGCGCGCCCTCCTGGATGGCCGCAATGGCCGCATCCCGGGCATCGCGGACGGTCCGCCAGACCTGGTCGACCTCCTCGGGTACCTCGGAGCCCGAGAATCCCATCCAGGTCTGGTCGGCAAAGACCGTCGTGGTACTCCCCTTCCCCCCCCAGAGGTCCAGCAGGATGACCTGATCCTTCGCCAACGTAGCGTCCTTGCCCGCCTCCGGCTCGTAGTGCGGATTCGCAGCGTTGGCGCCGAACCCGACGATGGGCAGCGTGGTCAGCTTCAACCCCCGCCCTTCCATGGCTGCCACCACCCTGGCCTGCAGCGCCGTCTCGGTCAGCCCCGTTCCCCCCTGCGTTACCGCCCAGGCCAGCTCGCTCCGCGCAATATCGGCCAGCGCCTCGGCCGCATACCGATGGTCCGCCAGTTCCTCGGCACTCCACCGCGCTGCGAACCGCGTTACCAGCGATGCCGAGGGGACCACCGTGCCCCCGAGCTTGGTGATGAGCTGAATCACGCCGTACGGAACCCGGTCCAGGTACGGCACGGCATCATCCGGGGAGATTTCCATGGCGAGCGTCCGCCCCTTCACGATGGAGCCCAGCGCCGCGTGCAGTTCTTCCCATTTGGCATAGGGCAGGAGCCGGCCAGGGAACCCCTCGAGGGGCTGCATCTCAATCTTATGGACCACCGCCACCGGCTCCCCTTCCTTGGGCAGGAGTACGAAGAGCCTGCGGCTCCCCATGCCGCCGAGGCCGAGCACGCGGCCGGCGACCGGATTGAGTCCATGGAAGTCGAAGAGGAGCCAACCGTCGGCGCCGACCGCATCAAGCCCCTCGGCCAGCTGTTTGCGATCAGGAAGTGCGTGGGTGCTCATGAGTACCCCTCCGCGGCAGCGGCTTGCCACCGACAAGTGTCATCTCCCCGGCCCCGACAGCGCATGTGCACCATGGCGCCTTCGAAACCGGTGAGGGCGCGGAGCAGCTCGGCGAGCGCCGCACCATAAAAGGAACACGCATCCCCCTCAGGCGACGCGTGCAGCGACAACGGGTGCTCGACGACCGCCTCGGCGGAACGACCGCGCACACTCAGCGAGGCGGCGAAGACCCGCCGGGACGCCTGGGTGGCCGCTCCGGCCCCGACCCGACGCCTGATGAACCCCGGCATGGTGGTCATCAGGAAGCGTACGGGGAGCGAACTGCCGCGGGCGGCGTACCGCGCCGCGCGGCGACCGGCATCGGCGTACACCAGCGCCGCGTCCGGCCGACGGCCGACGAGCCGGAACACGCCGACCGTCTCGTCCAGCGGCACCGGCAGGCCATGTCGATAGGCCTCCTGGTAGCGCTGGATCTGCGCGGCTACGGTGGCACTCAGGCCGAAGCGCTTCGCCACGATTTCCCCCGCCAACTCCTCGAGCCCGTCACCGACGGGCGTGTCGAGGTTCCGGAGCGCCTCAAGCAGGCTGAGCGGCACGATGGCCGGCGTGCCACCGGCGTCGGTCATCTTCGGCATGGGAAACGGCGGGGAAGCCTCGACATAGACGCGCAGAAGTTACCCACGGACTGCCTCGTGAACCAGAGGCGCTTGCGTCCGGTCCGGCGCGCGGGAACATTACAACGATGTCAACTGCGCCTCCGACCGAGACTCCATTCGAGCGCGACGTCCTCCCGCATCTCGACCTGATGTATCGTGTGGCGCTGCGGTTGACCGGGGACCCGGCCAACGCCGAGGACCTGGTCCAGGACACGGTCCTCAAGGCCTATCGCGCGTGGGACACCTTTCGCCAGGGAACCAATGCACGTGGCTGGCTGTTGACCATCCTGAGGAACACCTTCATCAACGACTACCGCCGTCGGCGCAGGGCTCCGGTCACGGTGGACATCGATGTCGCGGAGCAGTACGCCCGGGTGCACCAGGAGGCGGGGCGGGACCCCGAGGGGGAATTTTTCCATGAGTTAGTCGACGACCGGATTCTGTCGGCGATCGATGCCCTGCCCGAGGAATTTCGCGAGGTGGTGGTCTTGAGCGACGTCGAAGGGCTGGGCTACGCTCAGATCGCCGAGACCGTGGGTGTGCCAGTAGGGACCGTGAAATCCCGACTCTTCCGCGCACGAAAACACCTGCAGGGCACGTTGCTGGAGTACGCGATCGAGGCGGGTATCGTCCGTCCGGGGAAGGAATCATGAGCGACCAGATGCTCGATTGCGCCGAGGCTCTCACCCTCCTCCAGGACTACCTGAAGGAAGAATTGACCATCGACAACCAGACGCGGGTTGCCAACCACCTCGCCGCGTGCGGTCACTGCCTCCAGCACGAGCACTTTGAGCGCAATTTTCTCGCGGCGCTTGAGCGCGCAGCGAAGGGTGTGCGTTGTCCGGATGCGGTCATTTCCCGCATCCGGCAATCGCTCCGGAGCACTCCCCCGAACTGACAGTGGGAATCCTCCAGGCCGCCCTCTTGGCGGCCGCGGTCGCGGCAACCGCCTGGCGA
>SPDF01000292.1 GCA_004525055.1 Gemmatimonadales bacterium
CCGGTGGCCGTGCCGTCCACCGTCGCCCAGGAGCGGCCGGTGCCGTACCCGATGGAGGAGTCGGCGTGGTTCCAGCGGGCGGTAACCAACGAGACCCGGACCCGCACCGGCGTGCCGGGAGCCAAGTACTGGCAGCAGTGGGCGAAGTATGATCTGGCCGCGAACTACGACCCCGCCAGCGGTCGGCTCACCGGCACCGGCACCATCCGGTACTACAACCGGTCCTCCCGCCAGCTCACCACCGTGTATGTGCACCTGCACGACAATCTCTTCGGCGACAGCGCGGTCAGGAACGAGACCGTCCCGATCACCGGCGGTGTCACCGTGGCGCGCGTGGCGGTCCGGGGCACGGACGTCCCCGAGGCGGCCGCCAAGACCCGTGGATACAAGATCAACAGCACCGTCATGTCGGTACCGGTGTCCCCCGCCCTCGCCGCCGGCGACAGCGTGGACCTCGAGTTCAGCTGGAGCCTGACGGTGCCGCCGGACGGCGCGCCGCGCGGCGGCCGCACCGAGGACCTCGCCTACATCAGCTACTGGTACCCGCAGATGGCGGTGTACGACGACGTGGTCGGCTGGCAGAGAGACCCCTACATGGGGAACGCCGAGTTTTACATGGGCTACGGGAGCTACGACGTGTCACTCACCGTGCCGGCCGGCTACCTGATTGGCGCCACCGGTGCGCTCACCAACGCCGCCGAGGTGCTCACGCCGCAAACACGGCAACGACTGGCACTGGCCCTCTCCGCAGACACCGTGGTGCACGTGGTCGCCGAAGCGGACCGCGGCGCGGGCAAGGCCACGCAGGGTGGCAAGACACTCACCTGGCGGTTCCACGCCGACACGGTGCGCGACTTCGCCTGGGGCACCTCGGACAAGTTTGCCTGGGACGCGACGCGCGCGGTGGTGGGTGATCGTGATGGCAACGGCACGGCAGACACCGCCGCCATTCACACCTTCTGGCTGCCGGGCAACGCGACCTCCAAGTGGCCGGAGGACGCCCGCTACGCGCGGCACTCGATCGAGTTTCTCTCCAGCTACCTCTGGCCCTATCCCTGGCCACAGATGACCGCGATGCAGGGCCCGGAGTCGTGCGGCGGGATGGAATTTCCGATGATCACCTGTATCGGCGGATTTCAGCCCGACACCTTCGGCCTCTACGGCGTGACGGTGCACGAGCTGGCGCACATGTGGTTTCCGATGCAGGTCGGGTCGGATGAGAAGCGGCACGCCTGGCAGGACGAGGGACTCACCGAGTTCAACGGCCTGCAGGGCGAGGCCGACTTCTTCCCCGGCCGCGACGCGGAGGCGCAGGACAAGAACATCTACGGGCAGGTGGCGCGGATGGGAGTCGAGGAGCCGATGATGCGCCACGGCGACCGCTATGATACCGGCATGGGGTACGGCGTCGCGAGTTACATGAAGCCATCCAACATCCTGATGACGCTGCGCGGCATGCTGGGACCGGAGCTCTTCTTGAAGGCCTACCGCACCTACGGCGCCCGCTGGCAGTACAAGCACCCGACGCCCTGGGACTTCTTCTACACCTTCGAGGATGTGACTGGACAGGATCTGGGGTGGTTCTGGCGCACCTGGTTCTGGGAAACGTGGACGGTGGACCAGTCGGTCGGGAGCGTCACGCCAGGCCCGAACGGCACCACCATCGTCATCGTGGACAAGGGGCTCGCGCCGATGCCGGGTGAGGTGAAGGTGACACGCAGCGACAGCACCGCCGTGTTGGAGAAGATCCCGGTCAAGTACTGGCTGAACGGCCACGCCAGCTACACCTTCACCGTGTCGGGGGCGGCGGTCGTCGGCGTCGAAGTCGATCCGGAGCAGAAGCTCCCTGATGTGGACCGGAAGAACAACAGCTGGAGTCCGTGAACCGCAGCTTCTTCACAACGATGATCGGCGCGTGCCTCCTGCTGACCGCGCCGGCAGCGGCGCAGGGCACGGGCGCAGTTGCGGCGTCCATCCGCGCGCGGGTGAATGCGCTCCAGGAGCAGGACGGTGACTCAACGGTCCTGGGCGTGGCGCTGCAGACCGGCGACGTTCTTAGCAGGTTCTACATCGCTCGAGACTATCAACCGGCGTGGACGATTCCCTCCCGTGTCGATGCGCTGCTGCAGGCCATCGGTGCCTCGCGCGAGGACGGGCTGGAGCCGCGCGACTACTTCCTTGAACCTCTCGCACGACTGGCGCCCTTCGCGCTCTCCCCCACTACCTCCTCCACGCTCCGGGCGGATTTCGACCTGCTGGCCACCGAGGCGCTGATTCGCCTCTGGTCTTCGCTGACCGCAGGTAAGGTTGACCCCGCCACACTCGACACCGACTGGCATATCACGGTTGCGCCGCTTCCGCTCGACGCGGCGGGCACACTCGAGGCCATCGTCACGTCGGCCACCCTGGCGCAGGCCGTCGCGGCACTCGCACCCCGCCACCCGCTCTATCTTCGCCTGCGGGCCGACCTCGCCCGGTACCGCGCACTCGAAGCAGATGGCGGGTGGGAGTCGATTGACATCGGGCCGAATCTGGAGGAGGGAGACATCGACGGACGTATTCCCGCGCTGCGGCACCGACTCGCCATGACTGGTGACCTCGACCCGGCCGCAGCGTCCGACACCAGCGAGGTATTCACGGCCCCGATTGCTGCAGCCCTGGTGCACTTTCAGTCGCGCCACGGGTTGTATCCCGACGGCGTCCTCGGTCCGCGGACCCGCGCCGAGTTGAATGTGCCGGTGGGCGAGCGCATCAGCGCCCTGCGCATTAGCCTGGAACGGGGCCGGTGGGTGCTCCGCGAGCTCGGCGGGACCTTCGTGGCGGTGAACATCGCCGGATTCGAGTCGTACTTCCTGCGGAACGACACGCTTGTGTGGCGGGCCCCCTCCATCGTGGGACAGCCGTTCCGGCAGACGCCCGAGTTCCGCGCCACGATGACCTATCTCGTCGTCAACCCGACCTGGACAGTGCCGGAACTCCTCCTCGACGAGGATGTATTCCCGGCGGTCCGGCGCGACTCGACGTACCTCG
>SPDF01000046.1 GCA_004525055.1 Gemmatimonadales bacterium
GGCACCTGCCGATCGCCCGGTACTACACCCCCGACGAATTCACCGAACTCCGCGACATCGGCCTGCGCCTCGGCTTTTCCCATGTCGAATCCAGCCCATTGACCCGCTCCTCGTACCACGCCTGGGAGCAGGTGGACAAGGCGAAAGAACAGAGGAAGGCCTGATGGCGGGCAGCCGTGCCTCCTCGCGCGCCAAGGGTGCGGCTCGCGGTCCTGAGCCCAGCGCCAGCTCAGAGCAGTGCCTGACCTACCTCCGGCAGATGAAGCTGATCCGCCACTTCGAAGACAAGGCCGGTGAGGCCTACAGCCTCGGCAAGGTCGGCGGTTTCTGCCATCTGTACATCGGGCAGGAGGCGGTGGCGGTCGGCAGCATGGCGGCGCTGCGCAGTGACGACTACATCACCGCCTCGTATCGCGACCACGGGCACGCGCTGGCACGCGGCCTCACCGCCCGGTCCGTCATGGCGGAGCTCTTCGGCAAGGCCACCGGCTGTTCGCACGGCAAGGGCGGCTCGATGCACCTCTTCGATGCCTCCCTCGGTTTTCTCGGCGGACACGGCATCGTGGGCGGCCACATTCCACTCACCGCCGGAATGGCGTTCGCGGCCAAGTACCGGAAAACCGACCAGGTGGCCGTCTGCTTCTTCGGTGAGGCGGCGGTCAACATCGGGTCGTTCCACGAGACCCTGAACATGGCGGCGCTCTGGAAGCTGCCGGCCGTCTTCATCGTCGAGAACAACGGGTACGGCATGGGGACGGCACTCGCGCGAGCGAGCTCCAAGCTCGACCTGGCCCACCGGGCCTACTCGTACGAGATGACCGAGGAAGTCGTGGACGGACAGGATGTCTTCACGGTCCGAAGCGCCGTGGACCGCGCCGTCGAACGCGCCCGGCTCGAGTCGCTCCCGACTCTCCTCGAGATGCGCACGTACCGCTACGTCGGGCATTCGATGTCCGACGCCGCCCACGGCACCTATCGCACCAAGGAAGAGGTGGAGGAGTTTCGGCAGCGGGACCCGATCAAGCTGCTCGAGGCCCACATGGTGGCTGCCAAGATGATCGACGAGGCCGGGCTGAAGGCACTCGACGAGCAGGTCGTCGCCGAGGTCGAGGATGCCGTGACCTTTGCGGAGGAGTCTCCAGACCCTGCGCCGGAAGCGCTCTGGACCGACGTGCTCGCGGGAGGGCAGTGAGATGCCACTCCTGACCTACCGTGACGCACTGAACGAAGCGATGCGCGAGGAAATGGCGCGCGACGATCGTGTATTCCTGATGGGCGAAGAGGTGGCCGAGTACGACGGCGCCTACAAGGTGAGCCGCGGGCTCCTCAAGGAATTCGGCCCCCTGCGGGTGGTGGACACGCCGATCGCCGAGCTGGGGTTCGCTGGCATCGGCGTAGGCGCCGCCATGGTGGGACTCCGTCCGATCATCGAGTTCATGACCTGGAACTTCGCGCTACTGGCCATCGACCAGATCGTCAACTCGGCGGCGAAGATGCGCTACATGTCGGGCGGGCAGGTGGGATGCCCCATCGTCTTCCGTGGCCCCGGCGGCTCGGCCTTGCAGCTCGCCGCGCAGCACTCGCAGTCCTTCGAGTCGTGGTACGCGCACATTCCCGGACTCAAGGTGCTGACGCCGGGAACGCCCGCCGACGCGAAGGGACTCCTCAAGAGCGCCATCCGGGACGATGACCCCGTGGTGTTCATCGAAGGGGAGATGCTCTACAACGTGAAGGGCGAGGTGCCGGAGGGCGAACACCTGGTGCCGATCGGCAAGGCCGACGTCAAGCGCGCCGGCTCCGACGTGACGCTGGTCTGCTACTCCAAGACCGTCACGGTGGCGCTCAAGGCGGCCGACCAGCTGGCCGCGGAGGGGATCAACGCCGAGGTCGTCGATCTCCGCACCATCCGTCCGATGGACACGGAGACGGTGCTCAACTCCGTCGGCCGGACCCACCGGTGCGTCGTCGTGGAGGAGGGGTGGTCCTTTGCGGGGGTGGGCGCGCAGGTGGTAGACGTCATCCAGCAGTACGCATTCGATGAACTCGACGCGCCGGTCCTCCGGGTAACGGGCGCCGACGTGCAGATGCCATACAACAAGCAGCTCGAGCGGGCGGCCAAGGCCGATCCGGCCAAGGTGATCGCTGCCGTCAAGCGTGTGCTCTACCTGGCCTGATGGTCGCCGTCACTTCATTGCTCCGATCCGGGATCTGACGCATGGCTTCAAAAGTCCTGCTGGAAGCGCTTTCACCGACGATGGAAGAGGGGCGCCTCGTCGAGTGGAAGAAGAACGAGGGCGACCCCGTCCGCGTCGGCGACGTCATCGCCGAAGTGGAGACGGATAAGGCGGTCATGGAACTGGTGGCCCGAGGTGAGGGCGTCCTCCTCAAGCAACTGGTGCCGGCAGGCACCACTGCGGCGGTCGCCTCCCTGGTCGGCATCATCGGCCAGCCGGACGAGGACATCAGCGATCTGCTCGGTGGTAGCGGAGCCGCGCCGGCGCCAGCGAAGGTGGCCGTCACACCGCCTGCCTCCCCGCCCAGCAGCCCCGCGGCCTCGCTGTCGAGCCCCGCTTCCCCGCCTGAGCCCTCCGCCGGGGGCCGCACCAAGGCTTCTCCACTGGCCCGCAAGGTCGCCCGCGAGCGCGGCCTCGACCTCGGCGGCATTGCCGGGTCGGGCCCTGAGGGCCGCATTGTGCTCCGGGACCTCGACAAGGCCGCGCCAGCCACCGGAGCCGCCTTCGCCCCGGCGGCCGCCGGTGCGTTCCATGACGTGCCGCTCACCCAGATACGGAAGACGATCGCCAAGCGCCTGGCGCTGTCACTTGGGCCGATCCCCACCTTCTACCTCACGACCGAGGTCGATATGGATCGGACGTGGGAAGCGCGCGCCGCGCTGAATGAGGCGGGGAAGCGGGCGGGTGCGGACGCGGTCAAGGTGTCCTTCAACGACATCATCATGAAGGCAACTGCCGCTGCCCTCACGGCGCACCCCGCCTGCAACGCCTGGTGGCAGGACGACCGCATCCGGTACTGGAACGAGGTCCATCTCAGCGTCGCTGTCGCGGTGGAAGACGGGCTGATCACGCCGGTGGTGCGCCATGCCGACCGGAAGTCGCTGCGCGAGATCTCCGTCGAGGTGAAGGAGATGGCCGGCCGTGCGCGCGAGCGTCGGCTGAAGCCGGAGGAGTACACCGGCGGAACCTTCAGCGTGTCGAACCTCGGCATGTTCGACATCGATCAATTCACCGCCATCATCAATCCGCCCGAGGCCGGTATCCTGGCCGTGGGCAGCATCGTGGAACAGGCCGTGGTCAAGCAGGGTGTCATTGTGCCCGGGCGACGACTCCGGCTCACCATGTCATGCGATCACCGGGTCATCGACGGCGCCACCGGGGCCGCGTTCCTGCGCACCCTGAAGGGCATGCTCGAAAACCCGCTGGCCATCGTCTATTAGCGGCTCCCGCCGCCCGACCTGAGACCGAGGACTTTCATCGTGGCTTCATTCGACATCATCATCCTGGGCGGCGGCCCCGCCGGATACGTCTGCGCCATTCGTGCGGCCCAGCTCGGCCTCAGCGTCGCCGTCGTCGAGAAAGACAAGCTCGGCGGCGTGTGCGTCAACATCGGCTGCATCCCGACCAAGGCGCTGCTGCACAGCGCCTCGTCGATCAACCTCATTGCGCACCAGGCGAAGGACCTCGGCATCGAGGTCGGGGCCGTCAAGACCGACTACGGCGTCGCCATGCAGCGGAGCCGCAAGGTGTCCGAGCAGAACTCCAAGGGCGTGGAGTTCCTGATGAAGAAGAACAAGGTGACGGTCATCAAGGGCACCGGCACGCTGCTCCCCGGCAAGAAGGTGAAGGTTGGCACCGACGTGCACGAGGCGAAGAAGGCGGTCGTCATCGCCACCGGATCGCGGGTCAAGGGGATTCCACAGATCGGGCTGGACATCAACAAGACCACGGTGATCAGCTCCGACGAGGCACTTTTCCTCGAGGCGGCGCCCAAATCGATGATCGTCGTCGGTGCCGGCGCGGTCGGGTCGGAGTTCGCCGACATCTTCAACGCCTTCGGCACCAAGGTCACCCTGGTGGAGGCACTCCCGCGCATCCTCCCCATCGAGGACGCCGAATCCTCCGACGCGCTGGCCAAGTCGTTCAAGAAGCGGGGCATCGCCGTGCTCGCGGGCGCCAAGGTGCTCAAGGCGACGGTCGGGAAGGATTCCGTCACCCTCGAGATCGAAGCCGGCGGGGAGAAGAAGTCCATCACCGCGGACACGGTGCTGATGGCTGCGGGGCGCGCGGTCAACACCGAGGCGATGGGCTTCAAGGAGGCGGGGGTCCAACTGACGGACCACGGCTTCGTGAAGGTGAACCTCGCCACGCTGGAGACCACCGCGCCGGGGATCTACTGCATCGGCGATGTGGCCGGGCCACCGATGCTGGCACACAAGGGAAGCCGCGAGGGCGCCGTCGTGGCAGAGCGAATCGCCGGCCTGAAGCCGCACCCGATCCGCTACGACAACATCCCGAGCGTGACCTACTGCCACCCGGAGGTCGCGAGCATCGGCCTCACCGAGGAGCAGTGCAAGGAAAAGAAGCTCGACTACCAGGTCGGCCGCTTCCCCTTCAGCGCCAATGGGCGCGCCCGCGCCTCCAACGAGACCGAGGGCTTCGTCAAGATCATCCGCGACAAGAAGTACGGCGAAATCCTCGGCGCGCACATCGTCAGCGGTCACGCCTCCGAAATAATCCACGAACTGGCCGTGGCCCGGGAGAACGAATACACCGTCGAGGAAATCGATCTGGCCATCCACGCCCATCCCACCCTGTCGGAAGCGATCGCCGAAGCGGCGCTCGATTCGATGGGGAGGGTGATTCATACTTAGGCGGGGAAGCGGGGATGCAAGAGCCTCAGCGCGAACGCCCCGAGCACTGGAACCCCGTCGCGCCGACTGAGGATTACATCCCCCTCGCGTGGGCCTCGATGGGGTTCGGCATTCTCCTCGGCACGGCCCTCGTCGCGGCGGTGCTCCTCGGTGTCCGCGCGCTCATCGCACAGGCCCCGCCGACCGACAACCCAGACCCCACCCAGCCCGCTGGCATCCTCCTGATCTTCGGAACCCTGGCGGCCTGCGCGACTGCCGCGCTCGGCTGTTGGACGGCGCTCGCGCCGGTCCCAACCTATCGGCGGGGCGGGCTCAGCATGGTCACGGGCTTCGCCACGATCATGATGGCCCTTCTCCTCGCCCCGGTTAACGAGCTCGGCGGACCGATAGGGCTCGGGGTGGTCGCCGTCGCCTGTGGTGCACTGGCGTGGCGGCTGAGCAAGCGCATACAGCGTGTGAGGGCGGGCCAGTGAGCCCGCGGCCGCTGTTGGTCGCCGAGCTCGGCCGGCGCCCCTACGGCGACGTCCTGGAACTGCAGCGCCGACTCTGCCGAGCCCGGCAGACCGGGGAAACCTCGGAAGACCTCTTGGTACTCGTCGAGCACGACCCTGTTGTCACACTGGGGCGCGGCACCAAGACGACGAGCCTTCCCCTCTCTCCTGCCAGCATCCGTGAGCGCGGCGTCGAGGTGTTCGACGTCGAACGCGGGGGCGATGTGACTTTTCACGGTCCCGGCCAGCTGGTAGGCTACCCGATCCTCGATCTGACACACCATCGGCAAGACCTGCACTGGTACCTGCGTGCCGTCGAGGAGGCACTCATCGGCGCGCTCGGTACCCTCGGCATTGTGGCGGAACGCAATCCAGGTCTGACCGGCGTGTGGACCAGCGGCCGGAAGATCGCGAGCATCGGCATTCACGTGAAGCAGTGGGTGACCTTTCACGGCTTCGCGTTGAATGTCTCCACCGACCTCGACTTCTTCGACCTCATCGTGCCATGTGGCATCGCGGGGGTCACCATGACGAGCGTCGCGCGGGAACTGGGAGGTTCTGCGCCCTCGAACCTGATGGCCGCCACGGGCGATGCCGTCACGGCCGCGTTCGGGCGAGTCTTCGACCGGGTTCCACGGCCCGCCCTGCCGCATGAATGGGACCTGGCGACGCCTGCCGGTGAGACGAATCGATAAGGTTGCCTTTCACGCGGTGCTCCGCCAATCTCCAAGCCATGGCGGAATTTCCACCCAAACGCACACCGCAGATCATCGCGGATGAGCGCGTGACGCAGATACTCCGAGCAGCCGACAGCTGGGCGGCCGACGCCCCTGCACCGCTGACACCCGCGGTGCGTGCCGTCTGCCTGCGCCTCGCCGAGATGATTGCCGACGCTCGGCACGAACACCTGTTGAATCCCGAACCGCTTGATCCCGATGCCGGACTGGCGCTCGACCTGATCGCCAAGCGGCTCCGCTCGCCGGCCACCACTCGAGGTCTGGAGGAGGAGCTCGAAGCGCTTTCGGCACTTGAACTTCGGGCCACGGGGTCCTGGGCGGTGGTCCCCTCGGCACAGTCAGAGTGGACCGCCACCGCCATCACCTACCTCGAGCAGCGCGCCGCCACTCTCCCGGTCGCCGAACGCCCAGGAGACTATTGGGCAGACGATCTTGTGGCGGGGGTCATCGCTTCCTTCCGGGCGCTCGTCGCGGGCTAGGGGCGTCTCTGACGCGAAAAGCCCCCCGGCAAGAGGCCGGGGGGCTTTTTCATGGTCGAGGGTGCCGCCCCCTCACCCCTGCTTCGGCTTCTCCTCGGCCATCATCTCGAAGAACCGCCCGAAGATCTTGATCCCGTCCCAGATTTGCTGGACCGCCACCTTCTCGTTCGGCGAATGGAGCCCATCGTCGGGAAGCCCGATCCCAGTCAGGAGCACCGGCGCCCCCGTCATCCCGAGTTTCGGGATGATGGGGATGGAACCACCGGCCCGGACCGGAACGGTCTTCCGCCCGACAACCTCCTCGAAGGCTCGGTCGAGCACCGCGAAGGCGGGAGCCGTCACATCGACCTCCACCGGATCGGCCCCGTGCAGCGCGCGCACCTCGACCTTGGCCCAAGTCGGCGCCAGCGCTTGCACCGTCTGTTCGAGCGCCGCCTGCACCCCGTCCCGGCTCAGCCCAGGCACCAGCCGGAGGCTCACCTTGGCGGCGGCCTTGGCCGGGATGACGGTCTTGGCGCCGTCTCCGGTGAAGCCGCCCATGATGCCGTGGATCTCGAACGTCGGCAGCGCCCAGGTCCGCTCGAGGATGGAGTATTCCTTCAGGCCGGTCAGCGCGGTCGAGGTTACTTCCTCCTTCATGTACTCGTGGACGTTGAAGGGCAGCCCCCTCCACGCCACCAGCTCGGACGCTGTGGGCGGCACGACCTGGTCGTAGAGGCCGCGGATGTGGATGCGACCATCGACGCCCTTGAGATCCATGAGCAGCCGGCAGAGCGCTTCGAGCGCGTTCGGCGCGACGCCGCCGTAGCTGCCGGAGTGGAGGTCACGCTCCAGGGTCCGGAGGTGGATCTCGGCGTAGCACATCCCGCGCAGCGCCGTGTAGACGGCCGGGATACCCGGGGCGTAGTAGCCCATGTCGGCCACCAGGACGGCATCGGCGTTGGTGCGCTCCGGCTCGGCGTCGAGCCGGTCCACGATCACGTCGCCGCCACACTCTTCCTCGCCCTCGATGATGAAGTTGACGTTGAGCGGCGGACGACCATCGGCATCGAGCACCGATTCATAGGCCTTCAGGAGGCAGAAGACCTGGCCCTTGTCGTCGACGGCCCCGCGGGCGTAGAGATTACCGTCGCGGATCGTCGGCTCGAACGGTGGGGACACCCACTCGTCAAGGGGATCCGGTGGCTGGACATCGTAGTGCCCGTAGATCAGAACGGTCGGCTTGCCGGGGACACGGGGGCTCTCAGCCCAGACGATCGGATGCCCCTTCCCCTCGAGCAGCGTGACCTTGGAGCACTTCAATCGCTTGAACTCTTCTACGAGCCAGTCGGCGGCGCGACGGCAGTCGGCAGCGTTAGCTGGCAGGGTGCTCACACTGGGGATGCGCAGGAAGGAGAACAGTTCGCCGAGAAGGCGGTCCTGTTCGCGGGCCACAAATCCGTTGTCCATAGGGGGAACGTCCTCGGAAGAGCTGACGGATGCGAGCGGACGGAACTGAGGAAAGGTACACGATCCCGTTCGGCGCGCGAGGGCCTCTCACCAGATGGCAAAATCTCCCCTCTGGCGCGATTCGAATTCACCGATACATTCGCGACATGTTCACCACGTCGCAGTTCCGCGTCTTTGCCACCGAGCCCAGTGAGCGTGCCCTGGCTCGGGCGCGGCACCTCCTCCGTGACGCATCGCTTGATGAGGCGGAAGAGGCCTACCTCGAACTCATCGACCGGCAGCCGGACCTCAAACTGGCCTGGTGCGAGTACTTCGAGATGCTGCGCGGGCAGCGGCGTTTCGAGGAAGCACTCGCCCTCTCGGCCCAGGCGGCCGACCAGTTCGGCGAGTCCGCCGTGCCGCTGGCGCTCAAGGGCGCCGCCCTCGTCGAGCTCGGCCGCTACCGCGAGGGACTGGTGGCGCTGGAGCAAGCCGCAGCCCGGAACCCTGATTTCGCGATGGTGTGGCACGAGGCCGGCTACGCCGCCTACCGTCTCCGTGAACACGACCGCGCCCTCCTCGCCCTCGACCGCGCCTTTGCCCTCGAACCCCACAGCGGCACCCTGCATCTCCGCGGGAAGATCCTCCGGGGCGCCGGCAGGTACCTGGCGGCCGAGGTGGCCTTCAGCGGGGCCGTCGAGTCGGCCGAGTATCCGGAGCAGCGGGCGGAAGCGGAGCGTCAGGTCGCCATCACCCGCCGGTACGCGGCGTTCGCCGGTCGCCGGCCTTCAGAACTCATGGCCACCCAGCGCTGGTTCGGCGACCACGGCGCCTCGCTCCTCACCCGCTCCGATGGCGAACACCACCCTTCGCCCGAGCGGCTGGTACAGGAGTTCATCACGGTGGTGCGCGAGGAGGAGTGGAGCTTCACGCATCTGGTGACCACAGACGAATGGGATGGGTGGGTGGCGCTCGCGGCGGCTCTGGAGCTCCCGGGTCACGATGGCAAGTCACTCCCCCCCGATGCCGTACCACTCGTGGTCGGGCTGCGACCCGGCGGGGCGGGCTCCAGCTGGGCACTCGCCAACAGGCAGGTGCTGCGGAGCGAGGAGGGCCTCACCTTCAGTGTCTTCCAGCCCCTCTCGGGGCCGGTGGCCGATGTCGCGGGCATTCTGGAAGGGTCCGGTCGGGTGAGGGTCGATCTCGGCATCGCCGAGGAGGCGATCCGGCATCCACAGAGCAGGCTCCGCGGCCGCCGCCTACGGACTCACAGCACCTGAGTCGGCGGCCGCGCGAGTCTGAAGCGCGGCCTCGAGACGGTTCCAGACGCTGTCCCCCTCCACCCCTGCCA
>SPDF01000144.1 GCA_004525055.1 Gemmatimonadales bacterium
CCCAGCCGACAACGCCCGCATGGCGCTGCAGGTGGGCATGCTCCGGAGCGATGTGTACTTGGCGATGGGGCAGCCCGACTCGGCGCGCACCGTGCTCCAGCAATTGATCGCGCAATTCCCGGACAATTCCATGGTGCAGCGAGTGGTGGGGGAGGCCGGCGCGAAGCTGCCCTAGCAATGGGCCATCGTCTCCCGCGCGGTGTGTAATTCGCCGGAAGCGACTGAAGACACGATGTATTTGCCGGACCAGTTGCCTCATTCCCTGGAGAGCCTCGCGGTGCAACTTGCGAACTCGACCCGCCGGACTGCTCACTCGCTGGCAGGGGCCTTGGTCGTTCTCGCGCTGTCGGCGTCCATCGCGGCTGCCCAGGTGGCACCGGTCACCCGGGACAGCATCACCCTGGCCCCCGGCCCACAATTCAGCACGACGAGCTGGGTCCGATGGCTCGCCACGCCGATCTTCGGCTCCCGGTACCGGAAACTCTGGCGTACCCCGATCACCCTCCCAATTCTGGATCTGCAGGCGACCCACGGCGGATTGCGGCTCGCGGGGACCGGACAGGGCAGCCAGGCCGGTCTCGCCTTCATGCAGGCATCGGATGGGAGCCAGTGGACCTTCTGGCCCCTCGATCGCGTCGACCCCCGCGACACCTCCAATGTCATTCCAGGAAATATCAGCCGGGGCCTGATCGCGGATTTCACCAGCGGCAGGAATCCGGCTGGCCCCCTCGTCGCGGCCGCGCTCGCCGAGGCGGCCGGAGTTCCCAACGCCACGGGGTGGCTGGTCGTGCTCCCCAACGACTCCAGCCTCAGCATGCATGGCACGTCGTACGCGGGGAAGCCAGGGTACCTGGTGCAGCGCGACCCGAGCGCGCGCGGGGACTCTACGGGGCCGGTGCACCCGGGAGACGTCATCTCGTCGATGGTGCTGCTGCATCGCATCCTCAACTATCCGGCTGAGCAAGTCGACGCTGAAGCCACCCTCCAGGCGCTCCTGTTCAACGTGTACGTGAGCAATCTCAACCCCACCTTCCTCAACTGGCGTTGGGAGGCCGTGGCTGGGCCAGACGGTATCGTCTGGCGGCCGCTCGGGCTCTTCCGCGAAACGGCTTTGGCCCAGTACGATGGACTGGCGACCTACCTGGCACGCCCCCTGATGCCGGACCTGGCCCGGTTCCAGGGCAGGTACCCGCACGCGCTGACCGGGGTGCCGGACCAGGCGGCGGCCTTTCGCTTCCTCGTCGGCTCCCTCGGCAGACCGGCGTGGGATTCCATCGCGAGCGCCTTGCAGGTGAAGCTGACCGATTCCGTCATTTCGACCGCCGTCTCGACGATGCCCGCGCCCTATCTCACCCAGATCGGTCCCAAGATCGAGAAAGTTCTCAGGGAGCGCCGGGACAATCTTCCGATCGCGGTGGGACGGATGTTCAAGCAGGTCCGCTCAGAAGCCGAGGTGCACGGGACCACCGCCGCCGACCAGGTGACGGCGCAGTGGCTCACCCCGGACTCCCTCGCCCTCTCCTTCGGGCCGCGCGAACAGCTGTTCTCGGCCCGGGAGACGAATCGGGTGGACCTCTTCCTCCTCCAGGGTACCGACACGATCCTGGTGACCGGGGTCCGGGGGAAGGGGCCCGAGCTCCGTATTGTCCCCACACCGCCCGCATCCTTGCATGTCGTGGACAGCACCGGATCGAACACGGTCCAGATCCGGGCCAAGGGTGTGCCGGTGTCCATCGACCCGCCGGGCGCCGTGCCAGTACGATCGACGATCCCGCCCAATGCGCTGCTCCAACTCGACAGCGCCGGCGTCGAACGGACGGATGGAAAACGGGCCCTCAGCCCCACGGTAGTCTTCTCGATCGCCTCGGGGACGGGCGTGCTCATCGGCGGCGGCGCCGTCCGCACCGACTGGTCAGGCGATGCCCGCCCCTACCGCAGCCGCACCACACTCCGGGCCGCGTACGGAACGGAGTCCAACAAAGGCGTCGTCGAACTGGAGACGGATTTTCGTTGGACCCACTCGCCCCTGCAACTCCATGTCAACGCGATCGCTTCCGGCGTCACCGCGATCTATTTCTACGGGTTCGGCAACGAGACATCGTCCACCAATTCCGGTAGCTATTACCGCGCGGGACGGGACATCTATGCCCTCGTCCCCTCGGTGCTGTACCCGGTCTCAAAGCGCGTTCGGCTTGGCGCGGGGCTCAACATCGCGCGAGTGGTGACGCCGATGGATAGCGGCCTCTTCATTAGCGTCAATCAACCGTACGGGACACCCACCTTCAGCGCGGCGGGGGTGGACGGCTCGTTGACCTACGATAGCCGGGATGTCCGCGGTGCCCCCCGACATGGCGCGCTTGCGCTGGTAAAGGGCGCGTGGTACCCGGTGGTCAGCGGCTCTGGTGGCACCTTCGGCACGGTGAGCGCCTCCGTGGCCAGCTATGTCACCCCGCATTGGTGGCGCGCCATGACGATCGCCACCCGGCTCTCGGGCACCGCAACTTTCGGCGAAGTGCCCTATTTTGAATCGGCGTTCATTGGCGGTGGGCGGACCGTGCGGGGCCTGCCCCAGGGCCGGTACGAGGGCAACCAGGCCCTCTTCGGCAATCTCGACCTGCGGCTGCGCGTCTCGCGTATCCAGTTCGTCCTGCCCTGGGACTTCGGCGTCCTCGGGCTGGCCGACCTCGGCCGGGTGTTTGTCAGCGGCGAGTCCTCAAAGGAGTGGCACCCGAGCGTGGGCGGCGGAGTGTGGGTCGCTCTACTCGACCGATCCCTCGCGGCCAGCCTGAATGTGGCCACGGGTGCGGGACAGGGCGTGTTCCTCAATGCGGGCGCAGGATTTTCCTTCTAGGCGGATGAACTCCGCGACGGACCAACGATGATGCTTCCACTGCTCCTGATGCTGGCCCAGACCCCGACCCAGCTCCCCGATACCAACGGGTACGCGACGCCGGCACTCCGCGCGCTCATGGAGCGCGCGGCGGCCGTGAACGCCGCGCCGCCAGCGGATTTCAGGGCGCTGACCGCCCGCTACGAGTCCGAGGTGGCCCTGGTCAAGCTGCTCCCGGGCCGTATTCAGGGCGCCTCCACCATCGAGCAGACGGCCGGCGTCTTCACGTGGGTAGCCGACAGTGGCTTCGGTCAGCATCAGCAGGGCTACCGCGTCGTGACGACCGGCGTCCCGCTCCCCGGCTCGGCCGCACTGTCCAACGGCTGGATCATCCCCACCCTGACCGGACAGAAGTGGGACCTGTTCGGATCCTCAAGCGGCGCCAAGACGGCAGTCGGTGCCGACTCCGGCGGCGACTACTCGGCGTGGTCGCCGCTCGGCGCGAACCGGGACCAACTCTACCGGTTTGAGGGTGGTGACACCGTCACCATGGCCTTTCCGACCGGCCCCGAGGCCAGGATGGTGCGCATCGCCGTCTGGCCACGCGAGGCGGGCAACTCGCGTGAAAAGGTGTTCCGCGGCGACATCTACCTGGATCCTGAAACCGGGGTGCTTCGGCGGGTGCGGGGCCAGTTCCTCACCATCGGCGGCCCCCCGGCCTCCGGGCGTTCGAAATTCCTCAACAAGCTTGCCCTGAACGGGGCGATCGCGGATCTCGTGACCACGGAAGTTCCCGGCGCGGGTTGGCTTCCCACGTACCAGCGGATCGACCTCGAGATCCTGATTCCGCTCACCACGGAGAGCTGGAGCATTCTCCGCGTCATGACGCGCCTCGGGGAAATCGAGGCCGTCGTGCAGGCGCCCGGCGTCTCCCCGGCAAAGCTCCCGGCACTCCAGCCGGGCCGCTCCGTCACCACCAAGGACAGCCTCCACGACTTTCGTGGGTGGAAGTTGCCGCCGAACACGCCGATGAACGCGGTGGAAACCGCCGACCTCTTCAGCGTTGGGCCCCTCGCCTTTCGGCCGGATGGCCCGCCCGAGTATTTCTGGCGTGGCCCGACCACACTCGAGGCACTTCGCTTCAACCGGGTGGAAGGGCTGTACGCCGGCGTCTCCGGCACGATGTACTTCCGGGACGCCGTGCCGGGGCTCAAGGTGCGCGGAACCGCCGGTTATGCCATGTGGCCCGGGTTGCCCCGTGGCGGCCTTTCGGCCACCCTCGGCCGACCGCGCTGGGCCACGAATGTGACCGCCATGCGGGACCTGGACCTCACCACGAAGTTTGCCGATCCGCTCGACTACAACCGCGGCGTTCGCGCCCTCTTCCAGCAAGACAACTACGACTATGTCGACCGGCTGACCGTCGGGATCGGCGGGGAGTGGTTCTTCAATCCCCTGAATCCCGGTGGGGTGACGGCCCGTGTCGACTGGATCGACGATCGCCGTACCGTGTCGGATCTCTCGACCGGTCCCCTCGGCCAGACTTACACGATCAACCCGAACGTGGTGGCCTACGAATATCCCCGTGTCCAGGTCGGCGTGAACTGGCACCCGGAAATCAGTTCGCATTTCACGAAGACCGGGGTTGCTCTGCACGCCACCTACGAGGCGGGCGGGGGCGACTTGCCCTATCAGCGGATCCAGGCCGGCTTCGTCCTCCGCCTCAACTGGAAGGTCCTCACCTTCACCATGGTGACGGATGCCGGCACCACGATCTCCAATAATCCGCCCACCCAACAGCTGTTCCTGATCGGCGGCTCGGGTTCCATGCCTGGGTACGACTACGACCAGTTCGGCGGCAATGTGGGCGCGCTGAGTCGCTGGATGCTCGCGGTGCCGCTGCCCTTCCTGCAGACGCCGCTCAAGATCGGGACCGCGACGATCCCGCCGATCGCCCCAAACCTGTCGTACCGGTTCTATGCCGGATACACCGATACGACCAATGACGCGGCGCAGGCTGCGCTGAATGCGGTCGGGAGCCAGACTGTCAACGGCGTCAATCAGCCGTTTTCCGTGGTCTCCGACGGGGTCAAGACGACCCAGGAAATCCGGCTGAGCCTCTTCGGCACCCTGCTTGGCTTCGGCGTGGCACGCCCGACGGACGGGGGTGCCTGGACTTTCACCTTCGCATTCGCGCAATCGTTCTAGCGTTTCTGCCGCCCTCCCCGCCCGACCCGGCTATACGGGTCTGGCTGGTTGTATATTATTACCCATAAACAAGATACGTGGCTGTCATAATGGCAGAAATTCGCGGTATGGGGGTTGCCTTAAGGCCACGCGACTCTGCCTGTCGGTGCCCGCGGCCCCTGGCCGTTGGCCGGCGTGCGTGATTTCCCGAGAAAGGACCAGAACAACATGGCCTCAAAGATCATCGGCATCGACCTCGGCACCACCAATTCCGTGGTGGCCGTCATGGAGGGTGGCGATCCTGTCGTCATCCCGAACGCTGA
>SPDF01000327.1 GCA_004525055.1 Gemmatimonadales bacterium
CACCAGCACCGAGCCAAGATACCCGATCGGCTTCCGGTCGAGATGCACCCGCTGTTCCATCTGCAGGAACCGGAACTTGAAGACCCCCATCGCATACAACCCGAACACGATGATCAGCACCCCGCCCACCCGCTGCAGCCAGACCTGGTAATACTTGAGCGCCGAGCCGAGCGCGGTCGCACTGGCGCCGAGGATCACGAAGATGAGCGCGAATCCGAACACGAAGAGGAGGGCGTGGATCATGGCCATCCGGCGGCGGCCGCTCATCTCCTCCAGCGTCATCCCGGTCAGGAAGCCGAGATAGCTCGGCACCAGCGGCAGCACGCAGGGCGAGAGGAAGCTCAGCACGCCCGCGGCGAACGCCACGAAAAAGCCCAGATTTTCCGGTGTGTTCACAGCCCCTCCAGGGTGCGCCCTTGGCACGCACGGCAGGTGCCGTGCAGCTCGACGCGGTGCGTGCGGTAACGAAAATGGTACTCGTCGGCGATGATGGGCAGCATCCGCTCGAGACGCTCGTTGGTAAACTCCTCGACCCCGCCGCACTCAGCACAAACAAAGTGCCCGTGCGATCCCTGCGGCGTCGCCCCCTCGTAGCGGCGGAATCCGTCACCAAACTCGTGCAGCCGAATGAGCCCGCTCTCGACCAGCAGATCGAGGGTCCGGTACACCGTGGCGATGCCGATCCGCTTCCCCTGCTCCGAGAGGCGCTGGTGCACGGCCGCGGCATTGAGGTGGTCGGGCGCGGTGAAGACCGCGTTGGCAATCAGGTCGCGCTGCTGGGTGACGGGGAGGCGATGTTCCCGGAGGTGGTGGCGAAACCGCTCGAGGAGTTCGGCGGCCTCAGCCGAGGTCAGGTGTGCCATCGTCCTCGACGGGGTACCACCGTTCCAGCGGTATCTGGACCGGCGGCTCCTCCTCAGTGCGCTTCGGCACGAGGGCCACGAGTTCCTCGACCGCGTCGACCGGCCCGCTCCCGACCTCGGCGAATTCGGCGGCGAACTCCCCCCGCTTCTTGCCCTTGAGGGTGTGGGCATAGCGGGCGGTGTAGATGAAGAGGCGGTCCTCCCCGATGCGGGAGAGGATGGCGGTTCCGTACTCCTTGCCGTCGCGCCGGAACGGCCGGAATACCCAGAGCCCGTGGAGATCGGCCACGGGCAACTCCGCCGCCACCGCCTGGGCGAGGAGCGCCCAGCCCTCGCCGACGCCCGGCTCGGGCGGCGCCGTTATCTGGTAGCCTGTTCCCATTTTTCCACGTAGAGTCGGAGCACGTGCATGAAGTCCTGCGCGTTGGTGACGACGCCGTAGGCCTGGTGGGTGCCGCGGTCCTTGAGTTTGTTGACCACGAACTCCGTCTGGTCCACGCAAATGGTCATCAACTCGGTCGGGACGCCGTCGTCGTGCGTGTGGAAGGCGGGAAGCATGTTGCCCACCGCAATCGCGTGGAGCGCCGTGGCCACGAAGATGGCGCCGGTCGCGCGCACCGCGTATTCCCGCATGGCATCCTGCGCCGCCAGGGAATCCTGGATCACCCCGGGGAGCGGCCCGTCGTCACGGATGGAACCGGCCAGCACATACGGCACCTTGGCGGTGACGAGGGCGTGCATGATGCCGCTCGTGATCAACCCCGACTCGACGGCCGTCTCGATGGACCCGGCCGCCCGCACCCGGTTGATGGCCCGCATATGGAGGCCGTGGCCCCCCTCGGTCGCCTGCCCGGTGTTTGTCATGCCGAGGGTGGTACCGAAGATGGCGGCCTCGATGTCGTGCACCGCCACCGCGTTGCCCGCGAGCACCACGTTCACGTAGCCATTGCGAATGAACCACTCGAAGTCGGCGCGGGCCCGGGAGTGCACCAGCGCGGGGCCGGCCACCCAGAGCAGGTACCCGCCGCGCCGCTTCTCCTCACCGATCCGGGCCGCCAGTTCTTCGTAATTGACGGGGCGCTCGCGGCTCACCTCGGTGGACATGAAGCGGAACTCGTTCCCGCTGTGCGCTCCCGACAGGAAGCCAGTCGTGTGCACGTAGACGCCCTGGCTCCCGTCTTCCGACTCCCCCATCGCGATCTGGGCGCCCTTCGTCAGCCGCCGCGGCTCGGAGACGGCGAGCCCGTCCGCCGTTTGGACGATGACGCAGTCCATCCTGGGGCGAGCGGGCATGACCCACTTCCCAGCGCCGAGGTGCACGTAGGTGGGGAGGTTGGAGGTCGAGAAGAAGTCTTCCGGGAGCACGCCATCGGCCGGGAGGGGCGCGAAGCGCGCCGCAGGCGCACCGGCGAAGGGGGCCTTCGTGAAGTCGGGTGGGGTGTATCGGGAAGTGGCCATAGGAGAGGGAATCTTAGGGGTGACGGGGAGGGGATTCAAGGCGGAGTCCCCCTGCTCCGCACCCTACAGCAAGGACACCGGGTCCCGGTCGATCGTGACCCGTGGCTCTCCCCCTCCCGCCAACCGGGTGGCGCCGTAGCGCACCACTCTCCCCAGCACCGCTCCATCCCCCTTCAACGCCACATGCCAGCGCCACCGCGTCTTGATCCGCACCAGTGGGCAGGGTGCCGGACCCAGCACCGTCAGGTCGAGGCTGTGGCGCTCCGCCAGCGCCGCGGCCCACTCTGCCGTCTCCGCCGCCACCCGCCCGACCGCGGTCTCATCCTTCCCTGAAATCACCAGGTTCACGAGTCCGG
>SPDF01000308.1 GCA_004525055.1 Gemmatimonadales bacterium
ACACCTACACCGTCGCCTTCGCCGAACTGACAATAGAAGAGGCCACCCGCTGGGTCGCGCGCGAGGCCAAGTCGATGGGGATCGCCTTTGCCGCTGGAGCAGAGGCCCATCTCCTCAAGACGGTCGGCACCGACCTCGGCGCGCTCCGCTCCGAACTCCAGAAGCTCTACGGCCTGGCCAGTGAGGGACCCGTCACCCTCGAGCGGGTCGGTGCCATGGTCGGCGTCCGCCACGGCGAGACCCCGTACGACTGGCGCAACGCCGTCATGCAGGGCGACACCGCCACGGCACTCCGGCTGACCCCTGTCGTCCTCTCTCAGACCGGCGTCACCGGCGTGCGGCTGAGCCAACTGCTGGGTACCGCCCTGGTGGCGACCGCCGCCGCACGGGCCCATTTTGAGAGAAAGGTCCGCGGCCGACAGCTTAACGCCGCCGTCTGGGACATCGTCAAAACGGCGCGCCCCGCCGGACTCGGCCAGTGGGGGGAAGAGGTCAACAACTTCTGCCGCTGGACGGAGCGCTGGACGCAGCCACAACTCCGCGCAGCACTGAAGGCCACGTTGGACGCCGACCGCGCCAGCAAGAGCACCACGATCACCGGCGACATCGGGACCATGCAGGAATTGGTGTTGAGGCTGAGGACCCAGGACTGACGACCTTCGCGCTTTCGTGTTTTCGTGCTTTCGTGTATTCAGTGTTCGGAGCTACCGTGAAACGCCTGATCATCCTGGCCTTGGCGCTCGCCATCGCGACCACCGCGGCTAACGCACAATCTGACGCGCGCCTCAAGACCGCCGTGCAGCTGGCTGCCGAAGGTTTGCCCGACTCCGCCACCGCCATCGTGAATGGACTCCTGGCCGTCACCCCGGTCAGCGACCCGTTCTATCCCGAGGTCCTGTACACCCAAGGCTCCATCGCCCGCACCACGATGGAAATGCAGCGCGCCTACCAGAAGGTCGCGGTGGAGTACCCCAACAGCCCCTGGGCGGACGACGCACTGCTCCGCCTTGCCCAGATGGACTTTGCCTCTCGCAATTTTGCCGGCACCGTTCGCGGCGCTGAGCAGATTCGCGCCAACGATCCCTCGAGTTCGCTCCTGCCGTCGGCCTCCTACTGGGCCGCGCGCGCCAGCTTCGAACTCGACAAGACCGCGGATGCCTGTGCCTGGATCACCCGCGGACTCGAAAGCCCCACCGCCGACATTGAAGCGAAGAACCGCCTCGAGTTCCTCCAGGGTCGTTGCGCCGGAGTCGCGGACACCAGCCCCGCGGCTGCCGGCCCCGCTGCCCCGCCTGCCGCAGGCAGCTGGGGAGTGCAAGTCGCCGCCGTCTCCTCGCAGGCCTCCGCCAACAATGTGCTCGCCGACCTCAAGGCGCTGGGGATGACCGGCACTGTGGTCAACGAGCAGGGCAACCTCTTCAAGGTGCGCGTCACCGGCCTCGCCTCCCGCGATGCCGCCGATGCCGCCGCCGCCGCCATCAAAGCGAAGCTCGGCGGCAGCCCCTTCGTGCTGGTGCCCTAGGACTCCGCAGTGGCCGATCCCCTCAACTCCCCGCTCATGCTGCAGTACCGCGACATCAAGTCGCGGCACCAGGATGCAATCCTGTTCTTCCGCATGGGCGACTTCTACGAGATGTTCTTCGACGACGCCGAGCGCGCCGCCAAGCTGCTGAGCATCACGCTGACCAGCCGCGGCGATGGTATTCCGCTCGCTGGCGTTCCCGTGAAAGCCGCGGCGGAGTACCTGCGGCAGCTCGTGGGCGCCGGGCTCCGCGTCGCCATCTGCGAACAGGTCGAGGACCCGAAACAGGCCAAGGGAATCGTCAAGCGTGAAGTGGTCGAGACCCTCACGCCCGGGGCACTGCTGGAAGAAGGGTGGCTCGCGGGCGCCAGAAACAACTATCTGGTGGCGGTGAGCACTGCGGCGGGGACGCGGGGAGGCGGGGAAGCGGGTGTGGCCGCAGTGGATCTCTCTACAGGCGAATTCCTTCTCGAGACACTCCCCTCGGAGGGGCTCAGCGAAGTACTGAGTCGTCTCGCGCCGGCCGAGGTGGCAAGTCCGAGCGACGCCGAGCTGCCGCTGGACGACTATGTGATGCGCACCCCGCGGGAGCGCTGGGAGTTCGATCCCGCGCTGGCCCGCGAAGAACTCGCCCGCCGGTTCAATCTGGCTTCGCTCGATGGGCTCGGCCTCGGCCCCGCCGACGACCCCGCCATCGGCGCCGCGGGCGCCCTGCTCCGCTATCTCTCCGAACTGCAGCCCGGCGGACTCAAGCATCTCGCCCGGCCAACCGTGCGCCGCTCCGACGGACATCTCTGGCTCGACGAGATGACCCGCCGCAACCTCGAGCTGGTGGAACCGCTCCGTGCCGGCGCGCGCGGCGTCACCCTCCTCGAGACGATCGACGCCACGGTCACCCCGATGGGCGCCCGCCTTTTGCGCGCCTGGCTGCTGAATCCGCTCTCCGACCGGGAACGGATCGAGGAGCGGCTCGATGCCGGCACCGTGCTGGTGGACGACACTCGAGGCCGTTCACGGCTCCGCGAGGCGCTTGAAGGGGTGCGCGATATCGAGCGGCTCGCCGGGCGCGCCGCCGCCGGGCGCGCGACGCCTCGTGAACTCGGCGCCCTCCGCGATTCGTTCCTCCGTCTCCCCGACGTGCTCGAAAGTCTGCGCGGCCTCGCACGCCGGGACGACAGCGTCGCGCTCACCGCCGCCGAATCGGCCTTCGATCTCCTCGCCGATCTGGGACAGCTGCTCGCCGCCGCGCTGGAGGAACGACCGCCCGCCACGCTTGCCGAGGGGGGCGCCATCCGTCGGGGATACGACGCCGAGCTCGATGAGAGTCGCGACCTCCGCGATGGAGGCAAGAA
>SPDF01000020.1 GCA_004525055.1 Gemmatimonadales bacterium
GTCAAGAAGGGCGACATCGTCAAGGTCAAGCTCCTCGAGGTGGACGAGCGCGGCCGGATGAAGCTGTCCCGGAAGGCGCTCCTGCCGAAGGAGTAGGACCGTGACGACTGTCCGTCTCGACGACGGGCTGTTCCAGACGAGCGCGCCCAACGGCTGCACCCTCCTCACGGAGACGCTGCCGGGGGTGCGCTCGGCCGCATTGGGGATCTGGGTCCGCTCGGCGAGCGCCCACGAGGCCCGCCCGAAAATGGGCGTCTCCCACCTCCTCGAGCACATGGTGTTCAAGGGCACGGAGCGGCGCAGCGCACGCCAGATCGCGCTGGAGCTGGAGGTCCGCGGGGGCAGCCTCGATGCCTATACCAGCCGGGACCACACCAGCTATCAGGCCCATGTGCTCGACACCGACCTCCCGCTAGCCGCAGACATCCTGTCGGACCTGGTCCGCCGCCCACTGCTCCGGGAGCAGGACCTGGTGCCGGAGCGCAACGTGGTCCTGGAGGAGATCAACGGCGTGGAGGACACGCCGGATGACCTGGTCTTCGAGCTGCACTCCGAGACCCTCTGGCCTGCCCACCCCTACGGGTATTCCATTCTCGGCAGCGCCGACAGCGTCGGCGCCCTGTCCATCGACGATCTCCAGGCCTCACACCGGAACGGGTACTTCCGCGGCAACTGCGTCATCGCCGCCGCGGGGAACGTGAATCATGACCAGCTGAAGCAGGCGCTGGCGGGGGAGGGGTGGTTCGACGGCCCCAGCCTTGAGACCCCCCTCCCTCCAGCCGCCCCAGGCACCCCGGTGCGGGGCGTGGTGCGGAACGAGGCCCGGGACACCACACAGGCGCATATCGTCTTCGGAACGGATACTTTTCCGTATACCGATAGTCGTCGCTATGCCATGGGCATGCTGATCAATGCCTTCGGCGGCGGGATGTCGAGTCGGCTCTTTCAGCGGATTCGGGAGGAACTCGGGTTGGCCTACGCGATCTACGCCTACCACCAGTTCTACCGATCGGCGGGGCAGTCCGGGGTGTACATCGGGACAAAGCCGGAAACGGCCGACCAGGCCATCGAGGCGATCCTCAACGAGTACCGCCTCATGGCCGCTGAGGGCCTTTCGGCCACGGAGATCGAGGACGCCCGACGGCAGCTGAAGGGGCAGCTCATGCTCGGCCTGGAGAGTCCGCAGAGCAGGATGAACCGGCTCGCGAGCCTGACGCTGCAGGGAGAGCCGTACCGTCCACTCGACCGCGTGCTGGACGAGATCGACGCCGTTTCATCGGAGACATTGGCCGCGGTGGCTGCGGAGTATTTTGCGCCGGAGCGGCAGACGATCGTGCGGTTGGGACCGAACAGCTGAACAGCAGAGGAAGGAGAAAAAGGACTTGGGGCTTGGATGGATAGAAGGATGAAGGAGAAGGGTGGATCTTCCTGCCCACGCTCCTCCTTCGCCTTTTCTCCTTCCGCCCCTCCAAGTCCTCACGTCCCTTGCTCATTTACCGAATCGCCACTTAACCGGTGCTACTCACCAAGGGTCTGGCCATGATCATCGGCGTACCGAAGGAAATCAAGACCAACGAGAACCGTATCGCGCTCGTTCCCGCCGGCGCCGAAGCGCTGGTCGGGGCGGGGCACACCGTTTACGTGGAAGCCGGGGCCGGAATCGGGAGCGGGTTTCCCGACGAGGCGTTTACCGCCGTCGGTGCGAAGATGCTCCCCACCGCCGCCGACGTCTGGGCCAAGGCCGACATGATCATGAAGGTCAAGGAGCCGATCGCCGTGGAGTGGCCCCGGATGCGGAAGGGCCAGCTGATCTACACCTATTTCCACTTTGCCGCGGCTGAGGAACTGACCAGGGCCGTCATCAAGTCGGGTGCGGTGGCGGTGGCGTACGAGACGGTCCAGCTGCCGAACGGCGAATTGCCCCTGCTGACGCCGATGTCCGAAGTCGCGGGCCGGATGGCGGTGCAGGAAGGCGCCAAGTACCTGGAGAAGGTGTTTGGCGGCAGCGGGATCCTGCTCGGCGGCGTGCCGGGTGTGGCGCCGGGCGAGGTGGTGATCATCGGTGGCGGTGTGGTCGGAATCGGTGCGGCGAAGATGGCCGCGGGCCTCGGCGCCCATGTGACGATCCTCGATTTGTCGCTCGACCGGCTCCGGTATCTCGACGACGTCCTGCCGGCCAATGTCGATACCTGCTATTCCAACCGCCACAACATCCTCGAAGCCCTTCGCCACGCGGACCTGGTGGTCGGCGCGGTCCTGCTGCCCGGCGCCAAGGCGCCGCATCTGGTCAAGCGGGCCGACCTGGCGCTCATGAAGCCGGGTTCCGTCATCGTCGACGTGGCCGTCGATCAGGGGGGCTGCGTCGAGACCATCAAGCCCACCACGCACGAGAATCCGACGTATTTCGTGGATGGCATTCTCCACTACGCGGTCGCGAACATGCCGGGGGGCGTGCCGCGGACATCCACGCTCGCGCTGACCAACGCCACCCTCCCCTACGCTCTCAAGCTCGCCAAGCTTGGCTGGAAAGCGGCCTGCAAGGTCGATCGTTCCCTGATGCTTGGCCTGAACGTGGTCGAGGGGAAGGTTGTCTATCCAGGGGTCGCCGAAGCATTCGGCCTGCCGCTGGTGGATGTCGAGACGGTCCTGTAGTGGGACCCGGCTCCCGTCCGGTGACCCATATCACATGATTCGATGACGAACATCCTTATCGTTCGTCTCCCGCACGGGGAGGGGCTGCCCCTCCCCACCCGGGCCACCGTCGGTGCCGCGGGCTTCGATCTGGCCAGTGCCGAGGAGGGGGAGCTCGCTCCCATGGAGCGGCGGCTTTTTGCGACTGGTTTTGCGATTGCCATCCCCGCCGGATACGAGGTCCAGCTCCGCCCCAGATCAGGGCTGGCCCTCCGGGAGGGGCTTACACTGCCCAATACCCCCGCCACGATCGACAGCGACTACCGGGGCGAGCTCAAGGTGGCGCTGGTCAACCTGGGCTCCGCCGCAGTGCGAGTGACCAGGGGCATGCGGATTGCTCAGATGCTCGTGAGTCGGGTGGAGCCAGCCACCTTCCAGGAGGTCGACACCCTTCCTCCCACGGAACGGGGTGACGGGGGTTTCGGGAGCACCGGGCACTAGCGCCTAACTCTCGGTCTTGTCCTGATTTACGGCATTCGTTAGCTTTGGGCTCGACGCCCCCCTCCCAACTGAACGCCGTGAGATTGCCCACAGGATGAAGCTGCCCTCCTTTCGCCTTAGCTCGCTTATCCCCGCCAATGAAATCGCGGTCGATCTGGGCACGGCGAATACGCTGATCTATGTGAAGGGCGAAGGGATCGTGCTGAACGAGCCCTCCGTCGTCGCGCTCGAAAAGGCCACCGGCAAGATCATGGGCGTTGGACTCGAAGCCAAGAGGATGCTGGGGCGCACGCCCGATGGCATTCTCGCCGTGCGGCCGCTGAAGGACGGGGTCATCGCTGACTTCGACGTCACCGAGAAGATGCTCCGCTATTTCCTCAAGACCATCATTGACAAGCACGTCTTCCGGGTGAAACCGAAGGTCATCGTGTGCGTGCCGAGCGGCATCACCGAGGTGGAGCGACGCGCGGTGCGCGACTCCGCGGAGACCGCGGGCGCCAAGGAAGTATGGATGGTGGCCGAACCGATGGCGGCGGCCATCGGGGTGGGACTCCCCGTCGAGACACCCACCGGCAACATGGTGATCGATATCGGCGGTGGCACGACGGAAATCGCGGTCATCGCGTTGTCCGGCATCGTCTCCGACACGTCGATCCGCACCGGCGGCGACGAGCTGGACATGGCCATCGTGCAGTTCATGCGCAAGAACTACAACCTCCTCATCGGTGAACCGACGGCGGAGGCGATCAAGATCAAGATCGGATCGGCGGCGCCGGTCGGCGAGGAGCGCGAGATGGAGGTCAAGGGGCGGGATCTGGTGTCCGGTATCCCGAAGACCGTCCGCGTGCATTCCTCGGAAATCCGCGAAGCGATCCAGGAGCCGATTCAGCAGATCATCGACGCCGTCCGCCGCGCCCTCGAAATCACCCCGCCCGAGCTCGCCAGTGACATCGTCGACCGCGGCATCATCATGACGGGGGGTGGCGCGCTCATCCGCGGGCTTGACGTCTTGCTGGCGCAGGAGACGGGGCTCCCGATTCACGTGGATGAAGATCCGCTCACCTGCGTTGTTCGCGGCACTGGCCGCATCCTCGACGACCCGCTGAAGTATCAAAGCGTTCTTTCCAAGTAGCATGCTGGCGCCGGATCGCACGTTCGCCCGTCGCGACACCGCCCTCTTCATCCTCTGCCTCGTCCTGTCGGTGGGTGCCCTGTTCGCACCGGAGACTTGGCAGTTCGCCATCGCCTCCAGCGCGCGCAATACCGCGCTTGCACCCTTGATCGCGCTGCAGCGCCGGGCCGAGGCGTCCCGAACCAGCCTGGCGCGGTTCGAGTCGCTGACCGCGCAGCGCGACTCGGCCACGGTCGCCGCCCAGTCACTCCCCGTGTTGCTCGACGAAAACAACCAACTCCGCGCCTTGCTCGGGCTCACCCGTCGGCTTCCCCGCACGGTGATCCCCGCCGAGGTCCTGCACCAACCGCTCCCGACTGACGGTCGGACCCTCTTGCTCGGCGCCGGGCGCCAGGCGGGCATCGAGCCGTTCCAGGCGGTGGTGGCACCTCAGGGGCTCCTCGGGGTGGTGCTGACGGCAGGACCCTCCTCGGCCGTCGTGATGACCTGGGCGCATCCCGACTTTCGCGCGAGTGCGGTGACGCTCGACGGTTCGGTCACGGGCATTGTCGGGGTGACGGCCGACGCTTCCGTCCGCGAACCGATGCTGGAATTGCGCGGGGTTCCCTATCGGGATTCCGTCCCGGTCGGCACCGAGGTGATCACGTCGGGGCTCGGCGGTGTCTATCCCCGTGGACTTCCCGTGGGGGTGGTGGTCGGTGTGGCGCGAGAGTCGGAAGGGTGGGAGCGTATCTACCTCGTCCGTCCTGCGGCCGCGCCGGCAGGGGTGAGCCACGCCCTTGTCCTGTCGGCGACGACCGTGTGGGTGCGGGCCCCCGCAGTGGACTCCACCCCATGAGTGTCGCCCGGGCCAGCCGCATCCGCTTCAGCATGGTCATGCTGCTGCTGGTGGGGTTGCAGTTCTATGTCCGCCCCCGGCTCGGGAGCCCCCACATTGCGCCGGATTTCATGATGCTCGGCCTGATGATCTTCGCCATCCGGAGTCGACCCGGGGCGGCGGCCTTCGCAGGCTTCCTGATTGGGTTCGCCAGCGACGCCCTCACGCCGGCGCGTTTCGGCGCGGCGATGCTGGCCAATACCCTCGTGGGCTACGCCGCCGCATGGGGCCGCGCCGTGTTCTTCGCCGACAATCTGCTGGTCAATGCCGGGTTCATCGCCGCCGGCGTCTGGGTCCGGGACCTGTTGGTGTTGGTGGCCAGCGGCACCGGCGGGAAGGAATTGGTGGTCCAGCTCGGGGTGTGGAGCCCGCTGATGGCGCTCAGCACCGCTGTCACCGGCATCGTGGTCCTGACGGTGTTCCGCGACTGGCTCGACATCCGGCTTGAGGAATGAACGAGTTCCACTCCTACCGTCGCGCCGAGCGCGCGGCGATTGCGCGCTGGTTCTTCTTCGCGATCTTCCTGATCCTCTCGGTCGCGTTCTTCCGTACGCAGGTGGTCCAGCACGAACGGTTTCGCCTTCGTGCCGAGAAGAACCGACTGCGGATCGTCCCCCTCGTTGCTCCTCGCGGCGTCATTTACGACCGCAACGGGCTGATCATCGCCGACAACGTACCGGGCTATGCCATCAAGCTCCTCGCGCCCTCGGTGGACTCGTTGCGCGCGGTGCTGGCCCGGTTCATGGCGGTGGTGCCACTCGACACTTCAGAGGTCCGCGGTATCCTCGCCCGCTATCGGCAGGCACCCTATCAGCCGGTGCTGGTCCTCGGGAGTGGCAGTTTTGAAACGGTGTCACGGCTCGAGGAACGCCGGGCGGTTCTCCCCGGGCTGGTCATCCAGTCGGAGCCGCGCCGGTACTATCCGGATGGCGAAGCCGTCGCGCATCTTGTCGGCTATGTCGGTGAGGTGAGCGAACGGGATCTTGCCAGCGACCGATTCCCGGGCGCGCAGCTGGGGACGGTGGTCGGACGGGCCGGGCTGGAGCAGGAGTACGACGCGGAATTGCGGGGCCAACCCGGGGTCCACTACGTCGAGGTCAACGCGCGCGGGCGACTGGTACGTGAGGAGGACGTCGCCCCGACGTTGCCAGCGATTCCGGGGCAGGCGATCCAGACGACCATTGACCTCGAGCTGCAGCGCTACATCGACAGCCTCTGGCGGGCGGCCGCTCCCGGTGTGCGCGGGGCGATGGTGGCGCTGACCCCATCCGGTGAGGTCCTCGCGCTGTACAGTGCGCCAGGGTACGACCCCAACGAGTTTGTCGGCGGCATCTCCACGACGGAATGGCGGCGACTCATCGACGACCCCGCCAAGCCGCTGCTCGACCGCGCCATCCAGACCCGCTACCCTCCCGCCTCGCCGTTCAAGCTTGCCATTGCGGCGATGGCCCTCAAGCGTGGCGTGGCGACGCTCTCGACATATATGCCGGAGCCATGCCGAGGTGGCCTCCAGGTAGGCAACCGCTACTTCCGGTGCTGGAAACCGGAAGGGCATGGCAGAGTCGACCTTGAAGGCGCCATCGCCAAGAGTTGCGATGTCTACTTCTACCAGCTCGGCCTTCGGATCGGGCTCGATGCCATCCTGAGCGACGGCGTGTTGATGGGGTTCCGCGAGGAGAGTGGGATCGATCTGGAGAATGAGATCGCTCCCATCTATCCGTCGAACGTCGCCTATTTCGACCGGAAGTATGGGCCTCGTGGCTGGAGCAAGTGGGGTGCGACGCTCAATTTCGCCATCGGGCAGGGGGAGAACACCCAGAACGTCATCAACATGACCCGATTCTTCGCGGCGCTGGCCAGCGGGGGCGGCGCACCCACGCCGTATATCGTCAGGCCCCGGTCCAACCAGGTGCGTGAGCTCGGACTTTCGCACGACCAGCTCGAAGGGCTGCGGGCGGCGATGATCGCGGTCGTGGAGCGAGGGACTGCGTCGGGCAGCCGCAGCCTCGACCTGGCATTGGCCGGCAAGACCGGGACCGCCCAGAATTCGCACGGCGAGGACCACGGGTGGTACGTCGGGTTTGCACCAGCCGACAAGCCGACGATCATTGTCGGCAGCATCATGGAGTTCGCAGAGCATGGCTCCAATGTGGCGCCGTACGTGAACAAGGTCCTGCTCCGCTATGTGCTGGGCGAAGGCACTGGCGATGCACCGGTCACGGTCGCATTTCCGGCGGACTCCGCTCCCCGCGCAGTGCAGATCGTCCCCGATTCTATTCGTCTCGTCGACCCGGTGGCGGACGATACCGTCCTCCCGCCGCCACCGGCACCCACCGAGCCATGAGATCGCTCGGTCCGGACCGGCCGCTGATGGCGGTGACGCTCCTCCTCGCCGTCTATGGCATCCTGATCCTCTATTCCGCCGGGCAGACGGACGTCGTGACGCAGGCACAGGGGGTGTGGGTCCGGCAACTCCTCTGGCTGGGAATCGGGGTCGTGGCGGCGGCTGTCACCTTTCGATTCTCGTTCCGAATGTTGGAGTGGTTGGCGCCGGCGGCCTACGGTGCTGGAATCCTGCTCCTGCTCCTCACGCTCGTGGTGGGCACGGGGCAGGGTACGGCCGCCGGGACCAGGAGCTGGCTGGCTATTGGCGGGCAACAGATCGGCCAGCCGGCGGAACTGGCCAAGCTGGCCGTCATCCTGATGCTGGCGCGCTACCTCTCAGCGCTTCGGGAGCCGCCGCGAAACCTGCGGGAACTGGTCGCCCCCTGCCTGATCGCGGGCGTCCCCTTTCTGTTGGTGCTGAAGCAGCCGGACCTCGGGAGCGCCATTGTCTTCATCGGCATCCTCTTCCTGATGCTCTACTGGTCGGGCGTGAAGCCGTCGCTCCTCTTCATGCTGGCCAGCCCCGGCCTGAGCCTGCTCCTCGCGTTCAATACCTGGACTTGGGGCGTCTGGATGATTGTGCTGGCGGTCCTCCTTTTCGCCTGGCGGCCGTACGTGGTGGAGGCGGTCTTCCTGTACATCGTCAATTCGGCCATGGGGGCCGTGGCGATCCCCCTCTGGCAGCGTTTGGCGCCCTACCAACAGAATCGACTGCTGACGTTCCTCAATCCCGAAATCGATCCCCGGGCTGCGGGCTATCATGCCATTCAATCGCGGGTCGCCATCGGATCCGGCGGCTGGTTTGGCAATGGCTTCACGCTCGGCCCACAAAAACGGCTGGCGTTTCTTCCCGCTCAGCACACGGACTTCATATTCTCCGTCGTCGGGGAGGAATTGGGGTTCATTGGCGTGATGGTGGCGCTCATGCTCTTCCTGATGCTGTTCCTGATCCTTCTCAGGATCGCCCGGCGGGCAACGGACCCCTTCGGAAGCCTGGCGGTGTTCGGTGTGTTGGCGCTGTTCTTCAGCCACGTCTTTGAGAATGTGGGGATGACCGTCAACTTGATGCCGATCACGGGCATTCCGCTGCCGTTCTTCTCCTATGGAGGTTCGTTCTTCCTGATCGCCAGCATATCGATCGGCCTCGCCCTGCGGGCAGCCTGGGACGCCCGACTGTCGGGCTATGCTGATACATAGCAACAGCTTAAGTCTGATGGTCTGGCGCTTGACGGCCGAATCACGCAGATTAACTACTTCGATGCCAAGCCCCCTCTGCCCCTCCGGAGTCTCCTCAACCCCACTAGGGGTGTAATGGCCTGGTTCAAGAAAGAGCGAAAGCCGCGGACGCCGGTCCGTGAGCGTCGCGAAGTTCCAGCCGATGCCTGGGAGAAGTGTGACGGATGTGGTCACATGGATATCCGGGACAAGTTCGAGCGTGCCCTCAGCGTCTGCCCCGAATGCGGCAAGCACCGCCGGATCAGCGCCGAGGAGTACATCGAACTATTGACGGACGAGGGATCCTGGCGCGAGCTGTGGAGCAACCTTCGCTCCGAGGATCCCCTCCTGTTCGAGTCCTACCCCGAGCGACTCACGAAGGCGATCGCGAAGGCCGGTCCGGCCGATGCCATCTACACCGGGATCGGGCGGCTGGATGGGCTTTCCTATTACCTCGGGGTCATGAACTTCGCCTTCATGGGTGGCTCCATGGGCTCGGTGGTCGGTGAGAAGATCGCCCGGCTCGCCCGGCGCGCGCTGCAGAAGAAGCGGCCGGTTGTGCTGGTCTGCGCTTCGGGCGGGGCCCGCATGCAGGAGGGGGTGTACTCCCTCATGCAGATGGCCAAGACAAGCGCCGCGCTGGCCCAACTCGGCCTGCACGGCATCCCCTTCATCACGATCCTGACCGATCCCACGACCGGCGGCGTCTCCGCATCGTTCGCCATGCAGGGAGATGTGATTCTTGCCGAGCCCGGCGCGCTGATCGGGTTTGCCGGCCAGCGAGTCATCAAGCAGACGATCGGGCAGGACCTGCCGGAAGGGTTCCAAACCGCGGAGTTCCTTCTCGATCATGGGCAGATCGACGATGTGGTGCCGCGCGGGTCACTGCGAGACACGACGGCGCGGTTGCTGCGCCACATGCAGGGTGCGCGGGCGCGGTACGAGATGGCGGACGCTGTGTGATGGCTGCCGACCTTCCTCCCCGACTGAGCCGCGGACACTACATCCACGAAAACACGAGAATACGAGAGCACGCAAGCACGCAGGGTGGTGAAATGAACCTCGAGCATGCCGAATCCGTTGTTGCCGTTTTGTGGTTTCGTGCTTTCGTGCTTTCGTGAATTCAGTCTCCCTGTCTTACAACGAAGCGCTCGCCTTTCTCTACCCGCGCACCACCACCATCAAGTTCGGGCTCGACACCACCGCCGCGCTCCTTCGGGATCTCGGCGATCCGCACACGCTCATTCCCTCGATTCATATCGGGGGCACCAACGGCAAGGGAAGCGTCGCGGCGCTCGTGGCCGAGGCACTCGGATGCGCCGGCTGGCGAGTCGGGCTCTACACCTCGCCGCATCTGATTTCCTTCCGGGAACGGATTCGTGTGGACGGCGTGCCGATCTCCGAGGCGGCGGTAGCGATGTGGACGAGCCGAATGGCAGGCCGCATCCAGGAGCGTGGTGCGACCTTTTTCGAGGCCGCCACCGCGATGGCCTTCGCCGATTTTGCGGCGCGGGGGGCGGAGATTGCCGTCGTGGAGGTGGGGCTCGGCGGTCGGCTCGACAGCACCAATATCGTTTCGCCGCTTGTCAGTGCCGTCACGAAGATCGCGATGGACCATATGAAGTACCTCGGCGAGAATCTGACCGACATCGCCAGGGAAAAGGCCGGCATCGCGAAACCCGGCATACCGTTTGTCATTGGGGAGCGGGACCCCGCCGTCGTGGAGGTACTGCGGTCCGAGGCTCGTCGGCTCGCCCTGGAGGCCGCGTCCCGCTCCGATGTTCGGGTCCTCCCTCCGGACTATCAGTGGACCGGCCCCCTCGGCCTTCGTGGCCTCCACCAGCGACGAAACGCCGGTGTGGCCCACGGGATCCTCATGGCCCTTCCCGAGCGGTGGCGGCCGAGCCTGGAGGCGATCCAGCAGGGGTTTGCCGACGCACGCGTCCCGGGCCGACTCGACCGCCAGGGGAAGTGGCTGTTCGATGTGGCGCACAATCCGGACGGGATGGAGTCGCTCGTGGCGGCGCTGCGGGCCGACCCGCCGCCGGGTCCGGTCCACGCGCTGGTGAGCATCCTCGGCGACAAGGAGTGGCCCACCATGCTGGTCTGGCTCGATTCGGTGGTCGATCGGGGCTTCCTCACTGTGGCTCCCTCGGCGGCGGAACGGGGTTGGGACCTGGGGTGGCTCGAGACATGGTTGGCGCGGTCGGATCGTCCACCGGCCCACGCGCCGTGGACCCTGGTCCCCGACTTTGGGACCGCGCTCAGGGAGGTCCAACGGGGAGCCGAGACGGTGCTGGTTACCGGCTCGTTCCACACCGTTGGAGACGTGATGGAGGAGTTGGGCCTCGGGGAATAAGCCCTCGGCTGGCATAGCCAAATCCTTTGTTTTCAAGTATTTTGCCCGGCATGTCGCATCAGTCCCTCCCTGGCTTCCGTGAGTTTTTCCCAGACGAATTGGCCGCGCGCACCCACCTCTTCGAGGCTTGGCGCCGGGTGGCCGCGCGGTATGGATTCGAGGAGTACGACGGGCCTCCGCTCGAGCCCCAGGAGCTGTACACCGAGAAGAGTGGACCGGAGATTGTCGGCCAGCTCTACAACTTTGTGGACAAGGGCGACCGGGAGGTGGCCCTCCGTCCCGAGATGACGCCGACCCTCGCCCGGATGGTCGCCTCGCGCGCCAACGGACTCCGCAAGCCGATTCGCTGGTTCTCCATTGCTCAGATGTTCCGCTACGAGCGCCAGCAGCGTGGGCGTCTGCGTGAGCACTACCAACTCAATTGCGACCTGATCGGCGAAGCCGGGCCGCTCGGCGATGCCGAGGTCATTGCGCTGCTCATCGATGTTGTGCGGGAACTCGGGCTCGGGGCGGACGAGGTGCGCGTCCGCGTCTCCGACCGGCGGGTCCTCTCGGCGCTCCTCCTCAGTGCGGGGGTGACGGAGGCGCAATTGCCTCTGGCCTACGCCACCATCGACAAGCAGGAGCGGATGGACCGGACGGCGCTGATGGCGATGCTCCAAGGCGCGGGGGCCGGGGGAATCTCGGCGACGGTGGCTGGCAGAGTGCTGGATCTCTCGGCACTCCACCGGTTGGACGACGTCGCGGCCGTGCTCGCCAAGGTGTCGGGTGGGAGTGCCGCCCTCGAACCGCTCCGCCGCACGCTGGGTGCGCTGGAGGCGATGGGGTTGAATGATTTCGTGGATGTGGATCTCAGCATCGTTCGCGGCCTGGCCTATTACACTGGCACCGTGTTCGAACTCTTCGACGCTGGTCGTGCTCTGCGTGCCATCGCCGGCGGTGGACGGTACGATGAGCTGCTCGGGCGGCTCGGCGGGGTCGAACTGCCGGCGGTCGGGTTCGCGATGGGCGACGTCGTGATCGGCGAGTTGCTCAAGGAGCGCGGCCTCCGTCCTGCCCTCGCGCCGCCCATTGAGGTGTTCATTGCTGGGGTGACCGAGGACGACTTGCCCCACGTGCTCTCCCTGGCGCACGAGTGTCGCGACGCCGGGCTCCGGACGGAATACGCCCTGACCGCCCAGGCCGTCGGGAAACAGCTGAAGCTGGCCGACGCGCGCAAGGCTCGCGTCGCCGTGCTCATCGGCCCGGATGACCGCGACCGAAACGAAGTGCAGCTGAAGGACCTGACCGCCAAGGCGCAGCGGGCCGTATCCAGAACGGAAGCGGTGGCCGAGCTCCTGGCTATCCGCTCCTGACCCAGGGGCCGGGCTCCGGTCCCCTCCCACGAGGCAGCATGGCAGACGACAAGGCGCTTACGACGCGGGCCGCAGACTTCTCGGCCTGGTACAATGAGGTCATCGCGCGGGCGCAGCTGGCCGACTACAGCCCGGTGCGCGGGTGCATGGTCATTCGCCCCAACGGCTACGCCATTTGGGAGCAGATGCAACAGGCGCTCGACCGAATGTTCAAGGACACCGGCCACCAGAACGCCTACTTCCCCCTCTTCATTCCGCAGAGCTTTCTCGCCCGGGAGGCGGAGCACGTCGAAGGATTCGCCCCGGAGTTGGCCATCGTCACCCATGCCGGCGGCAAGGAACTGGAAGAGCCGCTCGTCATCCGTCCCACGTCCGAGACCATCATCTACTCGATGTACGCCAAGTGGATCCAGAGCTGGCGTGACCTCCCCCTGCTCATCAATCAGTGGGCCAACGTCGTGCGGTGGGAGTTGCGTACTCGCCTGTTTCTCCGCACCACCGAATTCCTCTGGCAGGAAGGGCATACCGCGCACGCCACCGAGGAAGAGGCGGAGGCGGAGACGCTGCTGATCCTCGGCATCTACCGGCGGTTTGCCGAAGAGTGGATGGCCATGCCGGTGCTCACCGGACGGAAGAGCGACAGCGAAAAGTTTGCGGGCGCGCTTCGGACCTACGCGATCGAGGCGCTGATGCAGGACAACCGCGCGTTGCAGGCCGGCACCAGCCATAACCTCGGCCAGAACTTTTCCAAGGCGTTCGACGTGACCTTCCAGACCGCAGACGGCGGGCTCGGCCATGTCTGGAGTACCTCCTGGGGGGTGTCCACGCGCCTGGTCGGCGGCCTGATCATGACGCACAGCGACGACGTGGGGCTGGTGTGCCCACCGCGCCTGGCGCAGTACCAGGTGGTGATCGTCCCGATCTACCGCAAGGACGAGGA